>NZ_AQOI01000055.1:0-5357 GCF_000364665.1 Xanthomonas sp. SHU 199 | reverse complement strand
CGGCCGGAGTTGGGCTACAACGATTTCATCGTCGCCGGCCACGGCAAGGGCTGGCACGTGGACCGCGCCGCCTTCGACGCGATGCTGGCCGCGGCGGTGCCGGCGCAGGGCGGCACGCTGCTGCGCGGCCTGCGTCTGGGCGCGGTCGGCCGCGCCGCCGATGGCGATCACGTGCTGGAACTGCACGAAGAGCAGGGCGGCGTGCGCCGGCTGCGCGCCGGGTTCCTGGTGGACGCCAGCGGCATCGCCGCCGCGGCGGTGCGGCGGCTGGGCGTTGCCCGCAACGAGGTGGATTGCCTGGCCTTCGTCGCCGGTGTGTTCGCGCTGGAGCAGGCCGAGGCGATTCCGTCGCAGGCCTTGCTGGAGGCCTGCGCCGACGGCTGGTGGTATGCGGCGAAGTTGCCGCATGAGCGCTTGATGCTGGCCCTGGCGCTGGAGCCGCGCCGGCAACGGCAGTACCTGGACCGCGACGTGTGGCTGGCAGCGGCGCGAACGACCCGGCACGTCGCGCAATGGTTGGCGCAGGGCGCGGCCCGCGCGCCGGAGGCCGATGGCCTGATCGCCGCACTGGGGCCGTCGGCGATTCTCAGCCGCGTGGTGGGCGCCGACTGGTTGGCAGTGGGCGACGCGGCCAGCGCCTACGATCCGCTGACCGCGCACGGCATCGTCAAGGCCCTGCAGGACGGCGAGGCCGCCGCGCACGCACTGGCAGCGCATCTGCAGGGTGCCGGCCCGGCGCCGCTGGCAGCGTACCAGGAGGGCGTGTTCGCGCGCTTCCGCGCCTACCTGCGCGAACGCGGGGCGCTGTACGCGCGCGAGCGGCGTTGGGCGCAGGCGCCGTTCTGGCAGGCGCGGCTGGCGGGGTGATGCCGACCGCCATGCCGTGCGCGAGCGGTAGAGGACGCCGGCGCTCAGATTCCTTCAACGCCAACCACTTGCCGGCGGTATGGGGCTGCCCCCCGCACCATCCGTGCTCGCGTGCCAACGCCGCCGTTTCCGGCGTGACCCAGCGGGGGCGCATTTCCGTTGCATCGCGCGCGAGCAGGTGGCGACGGAGCCGAGGTAATCCGCCCACGTTCACTGCGCGGGCGGTGCCGCCGCGGTCAGCCTGACGCTGCTGCGCTCGCGCTTGGACAGCAGCGGCAAGGTCACCGCCTGCTCGCCGGGCGCGGCGTACAGCCACAGCGCACAGCAGGCAGCGTAGGAGGTCAGGTTGCTGCTGCGGAAGGCGACGATGCTGGCGCTGTAGCAATCCGATCCGTGCCGCAGGCGTATGTCGGCGACATAGTCGAACGTATAGTGACCGGGCCCGTGCCACGGCCATTGCGCGCGTTCTTCGGGGTCGCTGGTCGCTGCTGGAACCGGGCAGCGCGCGTCCGGGTTCGGCCGGCGCTGCCGGCCCTGTGCGTCGAAGCCGAGGCGCTGCAACTCCCGGTCCGCGACCGCGCGCAGTTGCGGGTGCTGCGTCAGCCAGCGTGCGGCGTCCTGCTCTTCGGTCGTGGCGTTCGCAGTATCTGGCGCAGGCGCCAGCGTATGCCGATAGCGGTAGCGCACCTGCAGCACGCGGGAGCTGCTGTGCTCTTGCGGCAGCGGCGATAGCGGGCGCGACAGCGTCAGCGTGTCCTGGAAGTAGTCGCCGTCGCGATAGGCGGCATAGCTGCGGCCGTCGATGCGCAGCCAGTACAGGGTCTGATCGCTGCCGCGGCCGTTGATGCTGAAGGTGCCTGTCGCCGGCGCTGTGTCGGGTGCGGTGTTGGGCAGGGCAAGGAAGCCGTGTACGGGGTCGCGGCGCAGCACCGTGATCTCGGTGAACAGGCCAGTGCCGCCGACATAGGATGTGATCACCAGATCGCGTTGCCCGTCTTCGTCCAGATCGAGCAGGGTGTAGTGGTCGTCGCCGTTTTCGGAAACGTCGTCCTGCGCGGTGCCGGCGTCACCCATGTATGTGCGCACCGCTTGCCATTCGTCTGCGGTGACGCCGGCCGGTTGCACGAGTGGCGCGGCTGCGGCGCCCGCTGCGGCGAGGTCGAAGCTCACGCCAGTGGTGTCCTCATGGCGCTGTAGCACCGTGTCGATCGGCGTGGGGTTGCGGGCCGGTTCGGCTTCGATCTCGCGGCGCAGCTGCTCGAGTACCTGCGGCAGCGTCGCCGTCCCGGGGGCGCCCGCATGCGCGGGCGCCGGGCATGCGGCCAGTGCGAGCAGCGCCGCCGTCGCCCACGATGTCGGCCGTATCCGTGGCATCCACCGTGGTGCGGCGGCGAAGCGCGCAGGCGCAGCAGGCGCTGCGGCGCCGTTCATGCGCTGCGCATCCACGGCGGATCCAGCTGCGCGATGCGCGCGAACGCCGGGCAGTCTTCGCGGTGCGCGCCGGGCAGGTAGCCCAGGCTCATCAGGAACTCGCCGGTGATCTCGCCGCCGGTGAAACGGAAGGTGCGCTTGAACAGCTTGATCCACTCGGCCTTGCTGCGCGGATGCTGCGCGTCCAGCCAGGCGGCGAAGCTGCCGTGGCTGGCGCGCAGGCGCTGGATCACCTGCGCGTTGTGGATCGCCGCCTGCACCTTGAGCCGGTTGCGGATGATCCCGGCATCGCCGAGCAGGCGCAGCACGTCGGCCTCGCCGAAGGCCGCCACCGTGTCCACGTCGAACCCGGCGTAGGCGGCGCGGAAGCCGGCGCGCTTCTTCAGCATCAGCTCCCAGCTCAGACCGGCCTGGTTGATCT
Organism: Xanthomonas sp. SHU 199; assembly: GCF_000364665.1. Taxonomy (NCBI): domain Bacteria; kingdom Pseudomonadati; phylum Pseudomonadota; class Gammaproteobacteria; order Lysobacterales; family Lysobacteraceae; genus Xanthomonas; species Xanthomonas sp. SHU 199. The sequence continues at coordinate 2,638 of NZ_AQOI01000055.1, read as the reverse complement.
CCAGCCCCAGCCGCTCGAACAGGTCGGCTTCGGCGCGTTGCGGCACGCCGTACTCGTGGTCGTGGTAGTGGCCGTGCACCGGGTGCCCGGGGGCGATATCGCAGTAGCTGCTCATGCGGCGGGTGTCCGTCAGTCGATCTGGTCGTTGGGGTCGGCGGGGTACAGCTCGGTCCGCTGGGTGCCGGGCAGTTGCAGGTCGGGCCAGCGCCGCGGCAGCACCTGCAGCTTGCCGTCGCGCAGTGCCTGGTACAGCGCCTCGGCGTTGTCGCCGTGGCGCGGGAAGAAATGCGTCCGCGCCACGTCGCGCCAGCCGCTGCCCGGGTCGGTGTGGATCCGGCATTCGACGCCGTAGCCGGCGCTGGCATTGCACAGCAACACGTCGTCGTGGCCATCGCCATCCAGGTCGCGGCGCAGCGCCACGCAGTGCGCGTGCTCGCGCCGGCAATTGCCGTCCTCGATCGTGCCGGCCAGCAGCGCCTGCCACCAGGCGGCGTCGGGCTCGGCGCTGCCGGCGGCCGGCACGATGCGCTGGCGCACCTGCAGCGGATCGTCGCTGCGCGGCGTTTCGTCGTCCTCGTCGCCCCAGCGCTTCTGTCGCTGCAGCATCCGCTGCAGGCGTTCGCGCTGCACCGTGTCGTCGGCGAACGCGGGCACCTCGCGCAGCGCCTGCACCGCGCGGTAGCCACGGCGGCCGCTGTCGAAGCGCAGGTAGGCCAAGTCCAGTTGCGTGGCGCTGGTGCGGCCATCGGCCAGGCGCTGCAGTTGGTCGCCGACGACCAGGCGGTAGGGGTCCAGCAGCGGCGAACTGGTGGCCAGCGCCAGGCCGATCACCACCCACGACAACACCCGGTTCACCGGCGCCAGCGGCTGCAGCCAGCGTGCGCCCGGGCGCAGCACCGCCCAGGCATAACCGCATGCGTAGCCGCAGGCGACCACCGCGACCAGCACGCCGGCAAAGCGCTCGGTACTCCAGCCGTACTGCGCGATGCGCAGCCACAGCGCGTACAGCGCCAGCCCTGCGTACAGCGGCAGGCTCAGCAGTCCGGCGTCGATCACCCGTTGCAGCCAGGCCGGGTAGGGCGCGTCGGCGGTGCCGTCCTGGTACACCGCATTGACGAACACCACCAGCGTGGCTACCACGGCGATCAGGATGCTGGCCGCGGCCCGGGTCTCCCACAGCGGCTGCAGGCCGGTGAACGGCAGGCTCAGCGCGAACAGCACCGCCACGAACGCCAGCAGCGGCAGCAATCCGGTGCAGATCGCGAACAGGATCTGCCGCATCACCTGCACCGCGCGCTGCTGGGTGCGGCCGATCAGGATGCCCAGGCCGAACATGGTGCCGGTGGCCAGGTAGACGAAGGCGGTCTGCCGGAACAGGTCGCGGAACAGGGTCAGCTTGACCAGCGCGAACAGCGCGCCCCACAGCCACAGCACCAGCCAGCAGATCCCCACGAACAGCAGCGCCAGCGCCAGGGTCAGCGCGTTCTGCCAGGCATGCTCGAACAGGTCGCGGTACGGCGCCTGCCAGCGCCCGTGCTGCAGTCGACACTGCAGCCACGGCAGCAGCACGAACATCGCCAGCGCCAGGGTCGCAGCGAACGGGCCCAGCACCTGGCCGGCGCGCAGGCCGGGCGCGCCGGTGGCGTTCCATACCGCCCAGGCGGACAGGGCCACCACCAGCACCGCCACTGCGATGGTGTGCTGCCACAGGCGCAGCGCACCCAGGTGCCGCACCGACAGCAGGGTCATGGTGGGCACGGTCAGCACCAGGGTGTACCAGCACACCTGACCGCCCAGGGAGCCGAACGGCCACAGGCCGCGCTCGGCGCCGCGCTGCGCCAGGTACAGCAGCGCGCCCTGCAGCAGGGCCACCAGCACGATGAAGGCGCGGGTCTGGCGTGGCAGGTCGGGGGGCGTGTCCATGCGTGCGTGCTCCTGGGCGACCGGTCGCGGCCGCGGTCGGGCGGATTATGGCAGCCCGCCGCAGCCCGGGCAGCGCGCACGCGGGAGGGACGATAGAATGGGGCCATGTCCGCTTTGCCCACGCCTCTGGCCAACCAACTGCTGATCGCGCTGCCGGCGCTGTCCGATCCCAACTTCGCCCGCAGCGTGGCGCTGATCTGCCAGCACGACGAGAACGGCGCGATGGGCGTGGTGGTCAACCGCGCCTCCGAATACACCCTGGGCGAAGTGCTGGAGCAGATGGGCATCGAGACCATCGACGCCACGCTGCGCGAGCAGGTGGTGCTCAGCGGCGGGCCGGTGCATCCGGAGCGCGGCTTCGTCATCCACGACGGCGCGCACGGCTGGGATTCCAGCCTGGCGTTCGCAGACGGCCTGTACCTGACCACCTCGCGCGACGTGCTCGAGGCGATGGCGCGCGGCGAGGGGCCGCGCAACGCGGTGGTCGCGCTGGGCTGCGCGGGCTGGGGCGCCGGCCAACTGGAGTACGAACTGGGCGAGAACAGCTGGCTGACCGCGCCGGCCGATGCCGAACTGCTGTTCGAGCTGCCGCTGGAGCGGCGCTGGCAGACCGCGGCCGGGCGCATCGGCGTGGACCTGTTCCGCCTCACCGACTACAGCGGGCATGCCTGAGTCCGGCCTGCCTGCGCCTGGCGCGTCCGCGCCCGCCAGCGCC
>NZ_AQOI01000054.1:0-1645 GCF_000364665.1 Xanthomonas sp. SHU 199 | reverse complement strand
GGCCGATGGCGTGCTGGCGGCCAGCGTCGCTGGCGTGTCGCCGCTCGGTGCCAGCATCGCCCGCCGCATCGCGCGCCTGGAGGCGGCCGAGGGCGATGTGCTGGTCGACGACTGCTGTTGCGCCCGCGCCGGACGCCCTGCGCCGCGCCCCGATCCCGAGCGGCCGTGGCTACTGCTGCGGTTGTGAGCGGTCGCTGGTGTTTCCTCGTTTCCCGTCACTACCCACACACCTCTCGATGATGAAAGCCACGCCTCTGTTCTTCGCCCTGCTGCTTGCCGGCAACCTTCCCGTTCATGCCGAAACCGCCGACCCGGCGCGCGACCGTGCCAGCATCCTGGCGATGCAGGGCGAGTACACGGTGGCGTTCGCCTTCGACGAGACCGTGCTGCTGCAACCCGGCTACGTGCGCGCCGCACCGATGCGCAGCGGCGGCGACGAAGTGGTGATCGTGGTCGAGGACAGTCCGCGCAAGGTGGTGCTGCAGCATCTGCTGGTGGAGCCCAAGAGCGGGCACGTGACCAAGCACTGGCGCCAGGACTGGATCTACGAGTCGCCGCAGCGCTTCGAGTTCAGCGCCGACCAGACCTGGCAGGTGCGCCCGCTCGACGCCGCGACCACCCGTGGGGCCTGGACCCAGTGCGTGTACGAGGTCAGCGACGCGCCGCGCTACTGCGGCACCGGGCGCTGGGACTACGCCGATGGCCATCCGACCTGGACCAGCGACCTGAGCTGGCGTCCGTTGCCGCGCCGCGAGTACACCAAACGCAGCGACTACAACGCGCTGGCGGTGGTCAACCGGCACACGCTGACCCCGGCCGGTTGGACCCACGAGCAGTTCAACACCAAGGTGCTGCGCAAGCCCGACGGCAGCCAGCAGGCCATCGCCCGCGAGTTCGGCTTCAACGACTACGTCAAGACCACGGCCGTCGACTTCGCCCCGGCCTACACCTACTGGAAGGCGACCCAGGGTTACTGGGCCAGGGTGCGCGCGCGCTGGGACGGCCTGCTCGGCAAGCCGCCGGGCGTGCGCCTGAAGACCAAGGTCGACGGCATGGCGATCATCGTGCCGCTGTTCGGCCAGGCCGAGGCGGTGCAACAGGGCAAGCCGGTCAGCGATGCGCAACTCGATGCGGTGTTCGCGCAATGGACGGCGCCGGCGCCGGCCGCGCGCTGAGGCCAGGGCCGGCAACACAGCCAGGGTGGGGAAGGCGGCCGGGATGGCGCCTTCCCCTTTTTCTTGCGCGTGTCAGCTCGATGTGGAGCGTGTTTGGCCCGGGACGACTTGCGGTGACAGCGGCACGCGGCGGCTGCACAAGCGCGGCGTCGCGTGGCGGCGTCAGTGCTTTGACGTGATCGCCACGGGTGTGATTGACGTTGTTGGCGGCGATACCGCATCCGCGGATGTGGAGATCACTTGCGCGATCCAGAGCGGATCGCACGACACGCGCAGGACCTGTGGCGCTTTTCCAATCCCCACTCCCGATTCCCCACTCCCGGCTTCACTCACTGCTCGCGCAGCGCCAGCGCCGGCGGCGTGCGTAGGATGCGGCGGGTGCCCGACCAGCCGGCGAGCAGGCTCAGGGCCACGCCGCCGAGGCCGCCGAGCAGCAGCGCCGGCCACGGCGGCGACAGCGCGAGGTCGAA
>NZ_AQOI01000053.1:0-4552 GCF_000364665.1 Xanthomonas sp. SHU 199 | reverse complement strand
GAGGGCGTCGCCGCCCGCTACGCGCGTGCGCTGACCCGGTTGCTGGACGCATGAGCCGCGACCCGCGCGCGCTGTGCGCTGCCTGCCGCTGCACGAACTGCCGATGACGCCGGCCGCGCCGACGCTGCCGCTCAGCCAGCGCATCCGCCGCGACATCGAGGCGCACATCCGCAGCGGCGCGTGGCCGCCCGGCCATCGCATTCCGTTCGAGCACGAACTGATGGCGCAGTACGGTTGCTCGCGGATGACCGTCAACAAGGTGCTGGCGCTGCTCGCCGACGCCGGCATGATCGAGCGCCGACGCCGCGCCGGTTCGTTCGTGGCGCGGCCGCATCCGCACATGGAGCAGGTGGCGCTGGAGATCCCGGATATCCCGGTCGAGGTCGCCGCGCGTGGCCATGCCTACCGTTTCGAACTGCTGGAGCGGCAGCAGCGCGCGCCGCGCGCGGCGTTGCCGCAGGAGGCCGAGGTCGCCGCGGGCGGCAGCCTGCTGGCGCTGCAATGCCTGCACTACGCCGACGGCCGTCCGTTCGCGCTGGAAGAGCGGGTGATCAATCCGGTGGCGGTGCCGGAGGCCTTGCAGATGGACTTCGCGGTGACCGTGCCCGGCAGCTGGCTGCTGCAGCACGTGCCGTGGACCCGCGCCGAACACCGCATCAGCGCGGTCGGCGCCAGCGCCGCGCAGGCGGCGCGCCTGCAGGTGCCGGCCGGCACCGCGTGTCTACTGATCGACCGCCGCACCTGGCGCGGCGAGCAGGCGGTGACCTTCGTGCGCCAGGTGTTCCTCGGCGACACCTACGACCTGGTCGCGCGGTTCTCGCCAGGCGCGCGCTGAGCCTGGCGCGCACGGCGACTGCAGGCAACTCATGTACGCCGGCGCGACGAAGGTGTCCGTGGGAGGCAATCGCGGTTGACGCCGCTCTTCCAGGACGCGACACGACGCGCGACGAGCACGGATGATGAGGCACGCGCAGTCGCCTCGCCGGTGCGCGATGCTGCGATGCCGCACGTTCGCCATACGCCGGCGTGCGTTTGTCCTGCCCGCCGCACTCTGGCAAGTTAGCGCCGGGGCCGGGCGAGGGGCCGTGGCCGCGGAACGAGGGATGGTTCGGCATGACGTATTTCGTGACAGGCGCCACCGGTTTCATCGGCCGCTACCTGATGGCCAAGCTGATGCGGCGCAAGGGCGTCGTGCATGTCCTGCTGCGCAAGGAGTCGCAGCGCAAGTTCGATGCGTTGGTGCGCGAGCAGGGCTGGGATCCCAAGCGCCTGGTGGTGCTGCACGGCGACGTCGGCGCGGCGTACTGCGGGCTGTCCGCGGCGCAACGCAAGGCGCTGCACGGCAAGGTCAAGCATTTCTTCCATCTGGCCGCGCTGTACGACCTCACCGCCAAGGCCGAGGACCAGCGCATCGCCAACCTCGACGGCACCCGCAATGCACTGGAACTGGCCGCGCAGATCAGCGCCGGCATCTTCCACCACACCAGTTCGATCGCGGTGGCCGGGCTGTACCCGGGCATCTTCCGCGAAGACATGTTCGAGGAAGCCGAGGGCCTGGACGATCCCTACCTGCGCACCAAGCACGATGCCGAGGCGCTGGTGCGCGCCGAGACCCGGATCAAGTGGCGCATCTACCGCCCGGCGATGGTGGTCGGCGATTCGCGCACCGGCGCCATCGACAAGATCGACGGCCCGTACTACTTCTTCCCGCTGATCAAGAAGCTGCGCCAGCTGCTGCCGCCGTGGGCGCCGATGCTGGGCATCGAGGGCGGACGGATCAACCTGGTGCCGGTGGACTTCGTCGCCGACGCGATGGACCACATCGCGCACAAGCCCAAGCTCGACGGCCACACCTTCCACCTCACCGACCCCGAGCCGCTGCGCGTGGGCGAGGTGCTCAACGTGTTCTGCCGTGCCGGCCACGCCCCGGAGATGACCCTGCGGGTGGACGCGCGCATGTTCGCGTTCGTGCCCTCCAGCATCCGCGCCGCGGTCGGCAGCCTGCCGCCGATCCGCCGCTTCACCGGCATGCTGTTGCGCGACTTCCGCATCCCGCGCGAAGTGCTGAAGTTCATCACCTATCCCACGCGCTTCGACAGCCGCGAGACCGAGCGCGCGCTCAAGGGCAGCGGCATCGCCGTGCCGCGGCTGGAAGACTACGCCTGGCGCCTGTGGGACCACTGGGAACGGCACCTGGACCCGGACCTGTTCGTCGACCGTTCGCTCAAGGGCAAGGTCCGCGGCAAGGTGGTGTTGATCACCGGCGGCTCCTCGGGCATCGGCCTGGCCACCGCGCAACGCGTCGCCGAGGCCGGCGCCATCACCGTCATCGTGGCCCGCGGCGAACAGGAACTGCATGCCGCGCGCGATGCGATGAACGCCAAGGGCGGCAAGGTCTTCGCCTACACCGCCGACCTGTCGGACCTGGCCGACTGCGACCGCCTGCTCAAGACCGTGCTGGACGCGCATGGCCATGTCGATGTGCTGATCAACAACGCCGGCCGCTCGATCCGCCGCTCGATCGAACTCAGCTACGACCGCTTCCACGATTTCGAGCGGACCATGCAGCTGAACTACTTCGGCAGCCTGCGCCTGATCATGGGCGTGCTGCCGGGCATGACCGCGCGGCGCAAGGGCCACATCATCAACGTCAGCTCGATCGGCGTGCTGGCCAACTCGCCGCGCTTCTCCGCCTACGTCGCCTCCAAGGCGGCGCTGGACGCCTGGAGCCGCTGCGCGCAGGGCGAGCTGTCGGGCAAGGGCATCAGCTTCACCACGGTCAACATGCCGCTGGTGAAGACCCCGATGATCGCCCCGACCAAGATGTACGACAGCGTGCCGACACTGAGCGTGGACGAGGCCGCCGACCTGATGGTCAAGGCGATCATCGAACGCCCCAGCCGCGTGGCCACCCGCTTGGGCATCTTCGCCGCCCTGGTCAACGCCGTGGCGCCGAAGGCCTACGAGGTGGTGATGAACACCGCCTTCGAACTGTTCCCCGATTCGGCCGCGGCCAAGGGCGACCGCAAGGCGCTACGCGAGACCAAGCCGAGCCAGGAGCAGATCGCGTTTGCGGCGTTGATGCGGGGCGTCCATTGGTGATGGGGCGGGGATTGGAGAGTCGGGATTGGGGATTCGCAAAAGCGCATCCGGCGCGCTGATCCGCTTTTACCAATCCCCAATCCCGATTCCCCAATCCCGGCTTATCAAAACGTCCTGCATTGCCGCCACCGCACCGGTTCCTCGTGGCCGGGGCGCGGGTTGAGCTGGATGCGGACGGTGCGCAGGGACGGGTAGCGCTCCACTTCGCGGCAGATGCGCGGCCACACCTGGGCGTCGTCGCCGCTGCGGTCGACCACCAGGGTCATCTGCGTCTGCCAGATGCCGCGGATCACGCCCGGTGTGCCGGCCAGGGCCTTGGAGAGTTCCTGGCGGTTGCGCTGTTCGGTGGTGGGATCGGGGTCGGCCAGGTCGCCGGCGTCGTCCAGCGCAGGCTGGGGCGCGGCAGCGGTGGTGCTCGTTGGCGTGGTTGCGGCCGGCGTAGGCGCGGCTGCGGCAGCGGGCGTAGGCGATGACGCTGTTGCGGTCACGGCTGCCGGAGGCTCTGCGGGCTGCTGCAATGCCAGCGCACCGACGCCGGTCACCACGCCCAGGGCCAGCGAGGCCAGGCCGGCGATGGCGATGTGGCGCTGCGCGCGGCGGCGGCTGGCGCCGATCACGCCGTCTTCCAGTTCGCTGGGCAGGTAGGGCTTGAGCATCGGCCAGATGCGCGGGCCGTCGAGGATTTCCACCGCCTGCTTCTCGGCCGCGGCGATGCCGTCGCGCTGCACCTTGCCCTCGGTGATCAGGATGCCGCCCTGCGCGCCCATCAGCCGTGCCGCCGCGCCCAGTTCGTTGACCGCGGCCGAGCCGATCCGGTAGGCCCGGCCGTGCTTGCACGACAGCAGCCAGCGCGCGTCGCCGCGGGTCATCACGAAGTCGCTTTGCGGTTCCTGGCTCGTGTGCTCGTCGACGGTGGCGTCCTGCAGGTCGCGCTGTTCGCGCATTGCGCGCCGCACCATGTAGGAGAAATCGCGCCAGTGCAGGCCGGCCAGCGCATGCAGTCCGGCGCTAGCCTCATTCTCGCGGCGCCGTACCAGCCACAGGTAGAGGCTGGCCGCCAGCCATGCCGCGACTGCCAAGATCGCTGCCGCTATCCAGGAAAACATGCTCGCACCCGCACACGCGCCGTAAGGAAGTCAGTGTATCGCCAGCGTGTCACGGCGCCGGCAAGGCGACAGCGGTGGACGGCGGACAAAAAAGACCCGCCAGTCCGAAGCCGAGAGGGGAGGGGAGCAAACGGTCTTCTGATGGACTGGCGGGTCCGTTTCGATTGTCTGGAAAAACGTGCTGCTTTGCAACAATCCGGTTACTCGGCCGGGGTCGGCGTCTCGCTGCGCTTGCGGCTGGCGCGCTTGGGCGCGGCCGCGCGCTTGGCTGGCGCGACCTTGGCGACCACCGGGCCGGCAGGTCGGCGCGCCGGTGCTGCGCGCTTGGCGGCGCCGGCGGGGGG
>NZ_AQOI01000052.1:0-5410 GCF_000364665.1 Xanthomonas sp. SHU 199 | reverse complement strand
GCCGCTGCCGGCAGCGGGCGGCACCGCGGCGCCGGGCATGCGCGCCGCGCGCCGCGTGCCCGGGTCGACATTGGTGCTGCGCGCCACGTAGGGCAGATAGATCAGGCCGGGCAGCACCCCGGCGTGGGTCAGCAGGACATTGGCCCGTTCCACCATCTCGCCGTAGCGCGCCAGCACCTGTCGTTCGAAGGCGCGATACAGCGCCAATTGCGTGTCCAGGCCAAGGCCCAGCGCTTCGCCGGCGGTGCGCAGCAGCCGGCACAGCGCGTGCGGTCCCAGCGGCAGTTGCTCGATCTCGAAGGCGGGTCGCGCCGCCAGCACGCCGAAGCGCTGGCCGAGCAACTGCAAAGGGATATTGCAGCGGATCGCCTCGCGGCGGGCGATCTCGTGCAGCACGATGTCGCGGTCGATATCCACGTCGGCGACCAGGGTCAGCATCTGCCCGGCACCTGCCTTGGTTACTCGCGGCGCGGCGGCCGTCGCCAAGGGGCTGCGGATCCTGGCAAGCCCGGCTTCCAGCTGCGCCTGGTAGAACGGCGCCAGGCGCCCGCGCTGCGTGCGCACGCGTTGCGCCTCCTGGAACAGGTCCTGTTGCACCTGGCCATTGCGGGCGCGCCCGGCCTGCTCGAGCAGGTCCTGCTCCAGCTCGTCCAGGGTCGCCTGCAGCGGCAGTTCCAGGGCCTGCCACAGCAGGCTGTTCAAGGCCAGCAGGATGTCGCGCACGCGCGCCGGCAGGGCGGCGCTGGCAAGCGTCGCTGGCGGGGCCGACATGGTCGCAGACAGGGGCATCCTGTGATCGCCGTTATACTTTTCTGCGCGGTATGTAGCACGATCCGCCGCCGCAACCAAGGCGGCGGCGCGGCTCAGGGCAGGAACAGGGCGATCACGTCGTTGGTGAACCGCCGTCCCAGCTCGGTCGGGACGGCGTGGCCGGCGTCCACCCGCAGCCAGTCGCGGGCCTGCGCGGTGGCCAGGGCCGGGGCGATCGCCTGCGCCGGCCGGCCGGTGCGCGCGCTGAAGTCGCGCAGCGCGAAGCCGTCGTTGAGGCGCAGGGCGTTGAGCATGTACTCGAACGGGCGCCGCTCCGGCGCGATCCACTCGTCGCCGCCGATCGCCGCCGGCGTCCCCGCCGCGTCCAGGAACGCCTGCGGATGCTTGTGCTTCCAGCGCCGCAGGATGTTCTGCTCGGCGCCGGAGCTGATCTTGCCGTGCGCGCCGGCACCGATGCCGAGATAGTCGCCGAAGGTCCAGTAGTTGAGGTTGTGCGCGCAGCGGTAGCCGGCGCGCGCATAGGCGCTGACCTCGTACTGCGCGTAGCCGGCCTCGGCCAGCAGCGCCTGGCAGCGCTCCTGCATGTCCCAGGCGTCGTCGTCCTCGGGCATGCCCTGCGGCGGTCGCGCGGCGAACACGGTGTTCGGTTCCAGGGTGAGCTGGTAGTGGCTCATGTGGGTCGGCTGCAGCGCCAGCGCCCGCGCGATGTCGCGCTCGGCCTCGGCCAGGGTCTGCTGCGGCAGCGCGTACATCAGGTCCAGGTTGACATTGGCGTAGCCGGCGTCCTGCGCCAGCTTCACCGCGCGCTCGGCCTCGGCGCCGTCGTGGATGCGGCCCAGCCGCTGCAGGGCCGCGTCGTCGAAGCTCTGGATGCCGAAGCTGAGGCGATTGACCCCGGCCGCCAGGTAGCGGTCGAAGCGGCCATGCTCGGCGGTGCCGGGGTTGGTCTCCAGGGTAATCTCCAGGCCTGGCGCGAAGCGCAGCCGGGCGCTGGCCGCCTGCAGGAAGCGGTCGATCGCCTCGGGCGGGAACAGACTGGGCGTGCCGCCGCCGAAGAACACGCTGTTGACCACACGGCCCCAGACCAGCGGCAGATCCTGGTCCAGGTCGCGGATCAGCGCATCAACGTAGCTGTCGAACGGCAGCGCGCCCTTGGCCGCATGCGAATTGAAATCGCAGTACGGGCATTTGCGCACGCACCACGGCAGGTGCACGTAGAGCGACAGCGGTGGCGGCACCAGCGCCGGGGTGTTGGCGTGCGCGGACGGATCCGGGCAGGCGGTGCCGGGCGGATGCTGGCAATGGTCGTGGGCGTGCGGCATGGCGGGCGGGAATCTGGAAACGGAGATGCGGGCGGTGCGGGCACCGGAGGGGTCAGGGCTTGGCGCAGCGGCGCAGGGCAGTCTGCGCGCGCCGCGGTGTCCTGACTGGCCCGGTGCCTGCGCGCGGTGCGGTCACTCGGCGGGATGCGCCGCAAGATGGTCCGCCAGGCGCTGCTTGAGCTGCTGCAGGGCGAGGGCGCGGTGGCTGATGCGGTTCTTCAGCGCCAGCGGCATCTCGGCGGCGGTCTGGCCGTGGTCCGGGTCCAGGAACACCGGGTCGTAACCATGCCCGCCGGTGCCGGCACGCGCATGCGCGATGCGGCCGCGCCAGCGGCCTTCCACCAGCAGCGGCTGCGGATCCTCGGCATGCCGCAGCAGCACCAGCACGCAGTAGAAATGCGCGCCGCGCTGCGCGTCGGGGACCTCGCGCAGCGCGTCCAGCAGCTTGTCGATGTTGGCCTGCGCATTGCCATGCTCGCCGGCGTAACGCGCCGAGTACAGCCCCGGTGCGCCATGCAGCGCGTCCACGCAGATGCCGGAGTCGTCGGCCAGCGCCGGCAGGCCGGTGGCGCGGGCGGCATGGCGCGCCTTGAGTAGCGCGTTCTCGACGAAGGTCAAGCCGGTTTCGTCGGCATCGCTGACGCCGAGCGTGGATTGCGCGATCAACTCGACCCCCACGTCGTCGAGCAGGGCATGCAGTTCTTCGAGTTTGCCGGCGTTGCTGCTGGCCAGGACCAGTTTCATGCGATGGGCTCCAGCAGATCCCAGGTGTTGCCGTACAGATCGCGGAACACCGCGACCGTGGCGTAGGGTTCGTGGCGAGGGGCTTCCAGGAATTCCACACCAGCGGCCAGCATCGCCGCATGGTCGCGCTGGAAGTCGTCGGTGTGCAGGAAGAAGCCGACGCGGCCGCCGGTCTGGTCGCCGATGCGGCTGCGCTGCGCGTCGTCGCTGGCGCGCGCCAGCAGCAGCGCCGCACCGCGCGCATCGCCGGGCCCGACCACGACCCAGCGCTTGTGGCCCTGGTCCACGTCCTCCAGCACCTGGAAGCCCAGCTTGCCGGTGTACCAGGCGATGGCCTCGTCGTAGTCGGCCACCACCAGGGTGACCAGGGCCAGGCGCCGGTTCATTGCGCCAGGGCGGCGCGCTGTGCCGCCAGCAGTTCGCCGATGCCGCGCTCGGCCAGGCCGAGCAGCGCGTCCAGTTCGTCGCGGCGGAAGGCGTGGCCCTCGGCGGTGCCCTGCAGCTCGATGAAGCCGCCGCCATCGTTCATCACCACGTTCATGTCGGTGTCGCAGTCGCTGTCCTCGGCGTAGTCCAGGTCCAGCACCGGCATGCCGCGGTACACGCCGACCGAGACCGCGGCGACCGCGCCCAGCACCACCGGCTTCTTCAGGTCGCCGCGCTTCTGCAGCCAGTTCACCGCATCCACCAGCGCCACGTAGGCGCCGGTGATGGCGGCGGTGCGGGTGCCGCCGTCGGCCTGCAGCACGTCGCAGTCCAGGGTGATGGTGCGCTCGCCCAGCGCGGTACGGTCGACGCAGGCGCGCAGCGCGCGGCCGATCAGACGCTGGATCTCCAGCGTGCGTCCGCCCTGCTTGCCGCGCGCGGCCTCGCGATCGGAACGCGAGTGGGTGGCGCGCGGCAGCATGCCGTATTCGGCGGTGACCCAGCCTTCGCCCTTGCCGCGCAGGAAGCCCGGCACGCGGTTCTCGACGCTGGCGTTGCACAGCACGCGGGTGTCGCCGAAGCTGACCAGGACCGAGCCTTCGGCATGGCGGGTGAAGGCGCGTTCGATGCGGACCGGGCGCAACTGATCGGCCGTGCGGCCGCTGGGACGGGAGAAGGACATGCAGGGGTTCCGGGAAGGGCGGGGCCGTGCGCGGCCTGTGACCGCGTCGGTGAGGCAGGAAAGGGCGCTAGGTTAACATTCGCCCCCTGTCCGCACCGGAACACCGCATGATCCGCAGCATGACCGCCTATGCCGGCGCCGAGCGCATCACTCCCTGGGGCACGCTGGGATGCGAGCTGCGCTCGGTCAACCACCGTTTCCTGGAAGTCGGCGTGCGCCTGCCGGAGGAACTGCGCGCGCTGGAGCCGCAACTGCGCGAACGCGTGGCCGCGCGGATCAGCCGCGGCAAGCTCGACCTGATGCTGCGCCTGCGCGCGCCGGAGGCAGCGCAGACCCTGGCGGTGAACGAGGCCCTGGTCGAGCAGTTGGGTGTGCTTGCGCAACGACTGGGAGTGCGTTTCCCGCAGATGCAGGTGCAGTTCGTCGACCTGCTGCAGCTGCCCGGCGTGCTGCAGGGGCAGACGGCCGATCCGGCGGCGCTGCAGGCGCAGGCGCTGGAACTGCTGGACGAGGTGCTGGCCGAGTTCGTCGCCGCGCGCGAGCGCGAGGGCGGCAAGCTGGCCACGGCCATCGTCGAGCGCGTCGATGCGGTGGAACGCATCGCCGGCGAGGTGCGCACGCTGATCCCCGCCATCCGCGACGGCCAGCGCGCCAAGCTGGCGGCGCGCCTGGCCGATCTGCCGCATCCGGTCGATCCCGGCCGCGCCGAGCAGGAACTGGTGCTGTGGCTGCAGAAGCTCGATGTGGATGAGGAACTGGACCGGCTCGGCAGCCACATCAAGGAACTGCGCCGCGTCCTGCGCCAGCCGGAACCGGCGGGCCGGCGCCTGGACTTCCTGCTGCAGGAGTTCAACCGCGAGGCCAACACCCTGGGCTCGAAGTCGGTGGACAGCCGCACCTCCAACGCCGCGGTGGAACTGAAGGTGCTGATCGACCAGATCCGCGAGCAGGTGCAGAACCTGGAGTAACCGGCGCGGGTTCGGTCGGCGCGGGTACGACCATCGCGCTCAGCGCAGGAAGAACTCCACCGGCACCACCACCTGCACCGCATCGCCGGACATCTCTGCCGGCGGCGGTGGCAGCGGCTCGGCGCGCCGTACCGTGGCCAGCGCTTCGGCGTCCAGCGTGTCGTGGCCGCTGCTGCGGACCAGGCGCAGGTCGCCGGCATGGCCGCCGTGGTCCACTGCGAAACCCACGTGCGCCACGCCTTCCTGCCTGCGTCGCTGCGCCGCTCGCGGATAGCGTTTGTAGCGTTGCAGGTGGCCCAGCAGTTGCGCCTGCCAGGTCACGCGCGCCTGTGGCGTGGTCCCGGCCAGCGACTGCGGCGCAGCGTAGCGCTCCGCAGGTGGCGCGACGATGCCGGGTGGCGCGCTGGCCTGCGCGGCGGCCGACTCCTGCGGCGTGTCCTGTTGCGCGAGCAGCGGCGTTGGCGGCGATTGCGCTTGCGCCGGCACCGGGGCGGTCG
>NZ_AQOI01000051.1:0-13694 GCF_000364665.1 Xanthomonas sp. SHU 199 | reverse complement strand
GCCGCTTCGGAAGGGAACCCGGTAAATCAAAAACAAAAGCCAAGCCAAAGCCAGGCAACAGCTATGGCTATGGCTATGGTTACAGCTGCGGCAACCTAGCTTGCCAAACGCAAACGGGCGGGAGGACTGTCGCCCTCCCGCCCGCTGGCGCCGGCAGGTGCTGCCGGCGTGGTGCTACGACGTGCTGCGATCAGTGCCAGTGCAGGTTGAACGAGACGCCGACGATGCGCGGTTCGTTGTACACGGCCGCCATGTAGTTCTCGATCACGCCCTTGAGGTTCTTCTCGTTGGTGATGTTGCGGGCGAACGCGGCCACTTCCCATGCGCCGTAGTCGCCGGTGTAGCCCAGCTTGAGGCCGCCCTCGAAGTTGCCGTTGGAGGTGAACTCGGTGGAGTCGTACAGAACGAAGCTGGTGTAGCCCTGCTTGTTCCAGTCGGTGGCGACGAAGAAGGCGCCGCCGTCGTTGACCGGGATGTCGTAGCGCGCGGCCAGGTTGACGTTGTACTTGGGCGCGTTCGGCAGCGGGTTGCCGTCGATCTGGGCGAAGGTGTTGTTGCCGATGCGGATGGTCGGGTCCTTCACCGTGCACACCACCACGCCGTTCAGGCCGCACACCTGCGCATACACGCGCTTGTCCTGGATCTCGCTGTGCAGCAGGCTCAGGCCGGCGGTCAGCGACAGGTTGGGGATCGGGCGCCAGTCAAGGTCCGCCTCCATGCCGTAGGCCTTGGCCTTGTCGGCGTTGAACAGCACGCCGTTGCCGTTGGAGTCGTTGCCGTTGAGCTGGATGTCGTCGACGGTGTAGGTGAAGCCGGTGACGTTCAGGCGCAGGCGGTTGTCGAACAGGTTGCTCTTGATGCCGGCTTCCCACGACAGGATGGTTTCCGAGTCGGCGGTGGTGAAGTCGGAGTTGAACACCGCCGAACGGCCCTGGATGGTCGGGCCGCGGAAGCCGCGGGCGACCTTCGCGTACACGTTGACGTTCGGGTTGATCTCATACATCGCGCTCAGGTCCCAGCTCGGCTGGGTGTCGGCCAGGCGCACGTCGCGGCGGCCCTTGTAGGTGACCACGCCGGCTGCGGTGTCGGCGGTCTTGAGCAGCTTGGTCTCCTTGCTGTCGCGGGTCTGGCGCACGCCGGCGGTCAGGGTCAACGCGTCGGTGACCTTGTAGGTCAGCTGGCCGAAGCCGGCCCAGGAGGTGTTGCTGTTGTGCAAGCGCACCCAGTTGTTGAGATTGCGCGCGGCAGTCTGCAGGAAGTAGGCGCGCTGGTAGAAATCGGTGGTGTCCTTGCCGTCGAAGTAGAACGCACCGGCCTGCCACTGCAGCGGGGCGTCGCCTTCGCTGGCCAGGCGCAGTTCCTGGGTGTACTGGTCCAGGTCGCGCACCTGGCCCATCGACTGCCCGTAGCCGTTGGGCACGCCGTTGACCGGGAAGTTGGCCGCGGCGCCGCCGTCGGTGTCGCCGCGGCTGTAGCCGGAGGTGGTCTCGTAGGCGCTGATCGAGGTCAGCGAGACGCCGCCGAAGTCGTAGATCGCCTTCAGCGAGGCGCCGTGGGTCTTGTACGCCTGCGGATTATCGTGGGCCTCGTCGTAGGCCACCTGGTCGCGCGGCACGTCGACCTTGTTCGAGCCCTTGCGCAGGGCGCCACGCAGGAACAGCGTGGAGGTGCCGTCGTAGTCGCGGGTGTGGAACGAGCCCAGCAGGGAGAAGTTCTCGCTCGGCTTCAGCAGCAGCTGCAGGCGCGCGTTGCGGTCGTCGTAGCCGCCCATCGCGTCCTTCTTCGGGGTGACCGTGCCGTCGGCGCTCGGGCCGGTGTAGGTGTTGTCCACCCAGTCGTCGCGGTGCTGGTACAGGGTGGACACGCGGAACGACAGCACGTCGTTGATCGGACCGCCGATGCCGCCGTCGACCGAGACGGTGTTGTAGCTGCCGTAGCTGGCGGTGACCCGGCCGGTGTAGTCGTCGCTGGGCTTGATGCTGTCGAACTTGACGATGCCGGCGGTGGTGTTGCGGCCGAACAGCGAGCCCTGCGGGCCGCGCAGCACTTCCACCTGGTCCACGTCGTAGACCGGGTTGGACTTCAGCACCACGTGCTCCAGCACCACGTCGTCCTGGATGATCGACACCGGCTGCGAAGCGCCGAGGTAGAAGTCGATGTTGCCCAGGCCGCGGATATAGAAGCGCGGGAAGATACGGCCGGTGGTGGTCTCGGCGTAGAAGCTGGGCACGCGGCCGGACAGCGCCAGCAGGGTGTCGTCGCCGCCGGCGGTGAAGTCGCGCATCGCCTCGCCCTGCACCACGCCCACCGACACCGGTACTTCCTGCAGGTTCTGCTCGCGGTGCTCGGCGGTGACGATGATGGTGTCCAGCGAGGTCGCCGCATCACCAGTGCCGGCGGCGTTGGCCGGACGGCTCTCGCTGCCGGCCAGCGACGGCGCGCTGTCCTGCGCGGCGGCGGCGGCGGCGACCGAGGCCAGCACCAGGGCGGCGCAGGCCTGCGCCAGGCGGGTACGGGCCGGCGCGGCGCGCGCGGTCAGCGGCCGCGGGGAGAGAGAGGAAAGCAGCATGTCGGATCCTTGTGAGCGCGCAAAATCGAGTCCGTTCGGCTTGCGCAGCAGCCCGCGACGGCATGCGCCATACGGTGGCGCAGCGCGGCACGATATGTCGTCTGTGTTGCAACGCCATTGCAATGACGGCGCGGCGGCCACAGCGCGACGATGCGTGACCGCATACCGTCACGCCACGCCGTCGCAGCGGACATCTACGGACCTCATGCATCGCGACGGCGAACTGCAGCCGGACCTGCAGGCCCGCCGCGACGCCATCGCCCCGCACCGCAGCGCCAAACTGCGCGCCCACCGCCAGGACCTGACGCCACTGGCCAAGCCACAGCAGGGCGTGCACCTGCTGCGCGAGGCGTTTCCCTCGGCGACGCCGATTCCCGGGGTGGTGGACGCGGGCACGGGGGAACGATAGGACCCAGGATGCCACGCGCCAGCGGCGTGATTCAGGCCGAAGCGTCCGGTTCTGCGCGACGGTATGCCACGTGCTGCAGGGGCTGCGGCGGCTCCTGCATCGGCACGGCGACATGGACTTCTTCGAGGTTCCAGCTCGCCGGAAAGTCCGCGATCACCTCGGTGGCGGCGCACGAGCAGCTTTCGCGAGGCGTTTCCATCGGCGGGCCGTCGTATTCGAAGCGCAACCGGACCACGCGGCGCGCCTGGTCGGCCTCGATCGAGGCCTGCCGCAGTTGTGGGTGCACCTCACCGAGCAGGGCGCGCTGCAGGCTCAGCAATAGCGCGGTACGACTGCCGACGTCATCCATCGCGCTTCCCTCGTCTACGCCGGCGACGTCATTGCGTGCAGCGCTGCGCGGCAAAGTCGGTCAGGCGTCGGGTGAGCGTGCCTTCCTGCCACGCGATGTCGAGGATCACCCAGCGATCGTCCTGGCGACCGAGCACCAACGTATCCGTCCACTGCTGGTCATCGATGGCAAGCCGGGCGCGCACCTGCGCGGCGTCGCCGGCGACTTGCGCGGTCGTCGAGACCAGCGCCGTCGGTTGGTCCGGCCACATGAAGAATGGGCTCTGGTCGAGCATGTGCGGCTTGACGTCTGCAGGCACAAGTTTGGCGCAGGCTGCCTCGTAGGCGCGCTGCGCCTCCAGCGCCGCGAACAGTTCCCGCCCCAGCAGATGCCGCACCTGCGCAACGTCGCCATCGGCGTGCTTGGGCGCGATCGCCCAGGCATAGAACGTCTGGACCGTGCGCGCCGGCGACTCGCCCGCGATGGCGGCGAACGCGCTCAGCCACAGACTTATCGCACACAGAACGCGCATTCCCCTCATGGATCGCTGCCACCTCGGGCCGCCAGATGCGGCATCGCGATCCTCGACCAGTGGCTGCGCGGCGTCAATGCGAGCGCTGCCGCGTGCGCCAGCGGCTGGCGTGGCCGCAGCAACCAGATGCCTAGGTAACGTGAGACATCCAAGCTCACCGGAACTCCAACCACGTAGAGCGGCTTCGGCCGCGACAGGCTTTACCGGGAATTCCCGTTGCGGCTGAAACCGCTCCTACAAGGCCACGACACATGCCGCTAAATCGCAGCGAAAGCGCCTCACCAGGGCATCCTTCAGTCGCTGTCCACCCCGAGCACGCTCAAGCGCAGCGGCGGTACATCCGGCCCGATCGGCGCATGCGCCAGGGTTCCCGTCACCCTCACCACCTGGCCGACACCTTCTTCGCGCAGGTGTGCGGCCTGGTCGGCGGTGACCGCCAGCCGCAGCTGGCGCACCTGCTCGTGCCGCGGCTGACGCCCATCCGCCGACGCCGCCACGCACAGCGGCTGCGGCAGGATCAGTACCTCTTCCTGGGTCGCTGCCGCACCGGCAGCGGCGTCCGGATGCGTATGCGTATGCGGGACAGCAGGCGGGGCGGCGTCGGTGGGCGACGGCGCCAAAATACCGGACAGGGTGACCTGAGTCGGGCCATACGGCAGGCAATGCCTGGGCGCCGCCATCAGCTCGGGCGAGGTGCCGATCAGCAGCAACGGGAACAGCGACAGGGTACGGATCGGCATGGTGGCACGCGGATGGAGAGGGACCGCCGAGCATACCCAAGCGCGATGGCGCGTGTGCTGCAGTCCGCGCCATCGCGTCGCGCAGCCCTACCGGCGGTCAGGATTCGCGTTCCACCACCACGTCGGTGAACCGTGGTTCGGCCGCGATCAGCGCATGCAGCCGGGCAAAGCACGGATCGTCGTCGCGCATCGCATGGCGGCCGAGCAGGCGCTCCCAGAACGAGCGCTCCTTCTCGATCTGCAGCATCCAGGTATGGTTGCCATCGACCTCTTCCTCAGCGTAGGCACCGACAAGGTAGGTGCGCCCCTGGCATTCCGCTTCGGAGGCCCAGCCCCAGTCCTCCGGGTCCGGCTCGGACAGGACCATGGCGTCGCCCACACGCACGCGCAGCCAGTCCAGCAGCGAGCTGCCACGGATCGGATTGATGGGATTCTCCGGCTCGGCGCTCACCTCAAGCAGGCGGGAGCGGAAATGGATGACAGGATGCATGCGGCAGCTTGACTCTCGAACGATCGGGGGGCGGACGCACGCATCGGCGTGGCTGCGTCATGGCGCGCAGACGCGGATGGGCGGTCCAGGAAGGTAACGCATGCACGGCCGCCCAGGTGGACAACGGTGCGGCACGTCATGTAACCCGGTGGCGGCCGGCATCGCCGTCTGCGGCACATGGGCATCTCTCGCAACGCCCTGCCACCGGGGACCGACACCGTGGTGCAGCGACCGGCCGGACCCATTGCAGCACGGGCGCATGACAACTCATCGCATCTGTCGTAGACAGGCACGCGCGCCCAGATACGCCCAGATGCCGATTGCGACGGCAAGCCAGACGCTGGCGACCTTGATGCAGGCCGAGGCGAAGGCCAGGTACGGAAACGAGTCGCCGGGAGGACCACCTTGCAACGACGCTGTGCCCCCGCGTTGCCAGAACGTCAGCCACGCCTCGACACCGCACCACAGCGGCAGCACCCAACCGGCGGACAGCAGCGCGATCGCGAGGGCGAGCAGGCGCTGCTTCATCGCACACCGCCAAGCGCCGACATCGCCACGCGGCAAGCAGCGTGGTCGTGCGACGGATCCGCAAGCCGGTTGAGCAGCCACAGGGCGATCGACCGTCGCGGCAGCCCTCCCGCCGTCATGGCGACGCAGCGGCGGCACAGCCTCACGGTGTTTGCTCCGGCTCCGGCTCCGGCTCCAGATCCGGCTCGAACGGATGATCGGGCAGGCGCTGCCCGCACCACGGACAGAACTGCACGCAGATCGCATCATTGAGGTACCAAGTCGGATCCTCGCCACGGAACAACTCGAAGCCGATCCGCACGATCCTGTCCGGCTTGGTCACCGCCGCGAACATGCTGCTGCAGCAGTAGCGTGCGATTCGCTCGCGCCACGCCACCCGCTCCGGGAACTGCGCGTCCATCCAGGCGGCGCTCCAGGCCTGGCATGCCGAGCACTGCGCCAGATGCGACAGCGCCGCGAGGGTTGGTGGGTCCGGGAAGTGCTCCTCTTCCACCTCGATCATGCACTCCAACGCCATCACCAGTTCGGGGCGCTCGTCGATCTGATCGCGCAAGGTCGACAGCGTGTAACGCGTGGTGAAGCAGGTGGCCGAGTGAGGCATGGGTAGGTGCAATCCGTTGCAGTCGACAGCAAGCGTAGCGCTGTGTGGCCGCTTCGGGGTTAAGCCCCCGCTGCCTGCCACAGCGCATAGCCCAACAGCCCAAAGCCCACCAGGGCAAACCCGCCCCAGAAGGCCGCCGCGTCGGCCGAGACCACGCGTGGGGCCAGGTACGCGCTGCGCTTGCCGGATTTGCTGCGCCGTTTGCTGCTCCACGGTTCGACACTGTAGTAACCGAACGAGAACGTCGGTACCACGAGCATGCCGACGACATAGCACAGACCGTAGAGGACGATCTCGACCAGCGGGCGCAGGACGACCTCGGTCAACAGGCTCGCGGGCATGGTGTCACCTGATCCAGACAGAAGTGATGTGTGGCGTTGGCCTCGCCCCTGCGCCGAGGCTGCATGCGATGCTCGCCGAGCGGGCACTGGCCGTCAACGGCTCACTGGCTGCCGCTGAGCAACCGGTGCACCAGCTCGAATCCAAGCACCGACATCGACGGATAGCGCGCGTAGTCGTCCACCGACAGCATCCGCACGAAGCTGTCGTCTTCGTGCAGGGCGCCGGCGATGTGGAAGGTCAGCAACTCCCTGGCGTCTTGGGGCAGCAGCGCGTGGCCGACGATCTGCCATTCGCCGCTCCTGAGTTTCTGGGTGCCGGTGAACAGCAATCGGATGTCCTTGTGGCCATCGCGCACCGGCAACGGCCGGGTCGGCGACGCGCCAAGCATCGGTTCCGATGCCTGCTGTTCCAGCACACAGAAGCCGACCACCTTGCGATAGTCGCCCTGCGGCGCCCACAGCACTTGGCAGAGCGCGTACGTTCCCGCATCCAACGGGATCGCGAAGACATCGCCCCCCGGTACTTCACTGCCATTCCACCACCCTTTGAAATCTGGACCGCGGCAAGGGTATCCCCGCGGCGTGCCTGATGGCAGCCACCATACAGACCAAGGTGTTCTTCGGTGTCGCTCCGGCTGGCCGGCACGCATGGGTTACGGGAGGCCACGCCACGCACCACAGCGACGGTGTCCGGCGGGCAGCATGATGTCCTCACCTACTGATTCGCTCGCCACCGGTTCACCCGGCATGCACCACACTATTGCCCCACCTCTGGAGCGACTGTGATGCACAAGACCTGGCTGCTCGCCTTGTTGGCGGTTCCCGCACTGGCCTACGCGGCGCCGGACGAGGACACGGCGATGTGCCGCAACGGCGGCTTCCCCATGAGCACGGCCGGGTTCTCGCTCGCCAAGGTCGCAGTGCCGCGCCTGTACCTGCTCAACGACGACGACGGTTGCCCGGCCAAGGGCGAGGCCGCGTGCCGGCAGCGCGCCTATGTGGTCAAGGACGACACCGTGATCCTGGCGCAGCGCCAGGGCGGCTTCGTCTGCGCGTTCTACCCCAACAAGGTCGGCGGCAGCGCCGGCTGGGTGGCGGCGTCCAGCGTGCAGCCACTGCCGGCGACGACCGCACCGAAACCGCAGGCCTGGGTCGGGCATTGGCACGACGGCGACAACGAACTGCAACTGATCGCCAACGGCGACGGCACCATCACCGCCAACGGCGATGCCTACTGGCCCAGCGCCAACCCGACCCCAGATCAAGCGCCTGGTGGGCCGCACCTTGGCGCCGTCACCGCGCGCGGCTTTCCCGAAGGCAATCGGCTTGAACTCAGCCAGGACGACTGCAAGGTCCGCCTGCAGCTGGTCGGCGACCTGCTGGTGGCCTCGGACAACCTGGAGTGCGGTGGCGCCAACGTCAGCTTCAATGGCGTGTACCGGCGCAAGGCGGCGAAGCACTGAGGCGCGGTCTCTGCGGTGCTAGCGTTGCGTTTGATCCAGGCGGCGATCCAGTGCCGCCTGGGTTCTCGCTTGGAAGATCGCGTCCCGCGGCTTCAATCCAGTTTGCGTCACAACCCCACGCTTTGCGCGACCAGGTCCGCAAAGACCCATACATCCCCCTTGTCGTACGTCTCGGGCGCTTCCGTTCCACCCAGCGTCGGATACGGCTGCGGGATGTAGATCTGCCCGGGCTTCAACGGGCCAAGACGCGCCGCGATCGCCCGCACGTGGTCGCCGCGCAACACGTACGCCTCGAAGCCCGGATCGCGCAGGATGGCCGCCTCGAATGCCTCGGTGGAGGCGTGCGCGCCATAGGACTTGCCGGCGGCCTTGAACGGGTGCAGCACCGCGTAATCCTGGCTGGCCGGGTCGTGCAGAAAGAAGTGGCCGAGACTCGAGTAGCCGACCACAGCGGTATACGCCGGGAATGCGTCCGCCCACGGGCCGAGCATCTCGTGCGATTCCGGCACGATCAGGTGGTACAGCGGGACGTTCGTCGTGTCAGCGCGCTCTGTGCTCTGGCTCATTGGAGACCTTGCAGCGATGGCGCGCCAGGATACCAAGCCACGTGCATCCGCCTGCTGTCAGCATGTTCACCTAGGCCTTGGCGATGGCGCCATAGCACCTGGCCGATCCATCCAGGAAAAACTGTACGTCGCGCCCCTCGCACCAGGCTTCCAGCTCGGCCTTGAACACCGACCACAGGTCGCACGCCCATGCAGGTGCACTCTGCGCCCAGGCATGTTCGGTGGGCACGTAGACCGTCGGCACGCCCATCGGGAAATCCAGTACGAACTCGCCGCCCGGGCCAGTGCAGACGAGTTCTTCCTTCCAGCGGGGTTGGAATTGGAATGTGGTCATGCGTCCGTTAGCGGCAGATTGATGCGATCTCGCACGAACAAGGCACTGCGCCTATCTTCCGCCATGCTCAAGCAGCAGTTGCAGGATGGCCGGAGAAGCCATGCCGCGTGCAATTCCCGTTGGGGTCACCGACTCTCCTTCCGGAAGATTAGGATCTGCCCCATATTTCAGTAGCAAGCGAACGAGGTCGGCGTTGCCATTCCTCACTGCCAGTGCGAGTGGGGAGCTGAACTCGCCTGGAAGGCCAACGCACTCCGTGATCTGCGCATAGCCACGGCCGTTTGGGTCTGCGCCTCCTTCAAGCAAAATTTCTACCCCTGTCCAATCCTCGAACGCCACGGCCCTATTGAGGAAGTGATACTCGTACGCGGCCTTGCAGCGATCTTTGGCGAAGAGGTCTTTGGCATCGACGGCGGGTGGCAACACGCTGAGCGCCAACACGGCGAGTAGAGAGACCCTTTTCATGTTGCAAGTTGCCTCTTTTGAGTCGATCCGCACGAACTGTCGTTGGTTTGAATAAGTTCCAGTCTATAGGACGGAACCACATGACTCCAATCAATACTCTTAACTACGGCTTCTCCAAACGACCGCCCAGTGCGCACAGGCCGCCAACAGGTTCCTGGTTCAGAGAGGCGCCAGTCCCAGCCTTCAGCTCAGCGGCACAGCGCTGGTTGACGACCAGGCGGTCGCGGATGGCTCACCACGCCCCGCAACTTAGTTTGCCCTTGTAGGTCTTGCCATGCACGGTCAAGGTCGCGCCCGGCCCTGCTCCCCTTAGCCTGAAGCTCGGTGGAAGCGAGGGATCGCCTGGATCGGTGTAGGTCAGGTCGATCCTGCTAGCGCTCTGATCCAACGCAACGACTTTGTAGGAACCTTGCGGAAGATTGCCTGGCCCATTCTTGTCTTGAATGAGGAGCCCACCAATCTTGTCGTAGCCGAGAAATTCCAGATCCGGCACTGGTGCGCCGGGCGGCGCTTAGAACGCCCACATCGTACTGCTGGCCACGGCCGAGGACGCCGCCAGGAAAAGCACAGTGACAAGGGCAAGTAGCATCTAGCCCTCCTTTGCCGTTAATGCCGAACGATCAAGCCCGCGAGCGAGTATGGGTCGAATACGACACTTTAAGCATCGGTCACCAAGAGGCAACCGCTTCCCGCGAATATGCAACGAAGGGCAGCCTGCAATGTCAGGTACTCCGGCGGTGTCAACTGGAACACGATCGTGAGAATCCCCAAACCAGCCAGTGCTACCGGCGAATCTGGAACGAATGTAATCCGCGCGTGGCCAGGGCTGAGCAGAAACTGGGAGACGCCGCCGTAGCCCGAGGTTTCCTGGCCGCACCATTCGACATGATAGGTGTCCATCCTCAACGCCACGTCCTGCTCGTCGAACGAGAATGCGCGCTGGAGCAGGAGATAGGTCGTGGTATCGAGCGCTTGGTCGGCGAAGCCGACCAGATGGCACTCCCCCTCTGGGTGTTCTACAGCGATGCTGCTCGCTTGAAGTACGAATGACGACATGCCGATGCTCGCTCCTCATTCGCCATATTCCACAGATTAGAAGAAGGCCAAGAGCAAACTCCCAAGAAAGCGTGCTCTGAGCCGTATTTTCCGCATAGGCTATTCAGCGCGTTTGAAGCGATTCATCGTGATCGCCGGCTCTCCGTTGATGTTCAACCAGACCACGGTTTCGGTCATCGTCTTGCCGTCAGGGGCGACGGTGTAGGTACGCGTCGTGCGTGGCATTCCCTTCAAGTAGAACGCGGCGACCATCACGTTCGGCGCCGGCAGCCATACGGCCGTGGTGTCGACCGTCGGGTAGCCTTTGCTTGGGGCTGCGGTTCCGTCGAGCGGATAGATGGCGACGGCATGGATGTCATGTCCATCGCCACCGACGATGTCGGCATTCGTCTGCCACTTGCCCTTGCCCACATCGCTGTAGGTGAGAGAGGCGCTCTTCGGCCGCTGCGCGGGCGGCGCCGGCATGCTCGCGACATCGAGCACCCATTTGCCGAGCAAGGGCGACTTGGAAGATTGGGCGTACACGGGCGCGCTACAGACCAGGCCCACGATCAGCAGCAGTACGGCGAGATGCTTTTTCATATTGTCTCTCCAGCAGCTGAGGCGCATTGTTGCATGACTTTTCCGTGGCGGCTCTCAAGGTATCGGACACCAAGAATTCTCAGATGACACGCATCGTCGCCGCATGCGATTTTTTTCCCGCGGTGGAACCGCTAGCGCCACGCCGAGTAGGTCGTTACGTGGGTGCGTTCGAGCCTTCCCTTCGCGTCCGTTTCCATCTCGATCACGTAGCCCGACTTTCGCAGCAGCGACTCTTCGGTGGCGATGACGCATCGCCGCCGCCGGGGTGCCGTTTCCTGGCAGGCGTCGAAGAAGTAGTCGCTCGAACCTGTCACAGTCGATCCTGCAAGATGGCGGTCGAGGCCACGTTGCAGCTGCTCCGCGTCATAAGTCCGATAGGGACGGTCAAACGGCAAGCCGGACGCGGCGTACACCAGCTGCCATGGTGTTTCGCAGGCACACGGCATCGGCGAATAACCGACGAGCATGAATCCGGCGACACACGCCACGATGGTCGCGGCTCCCAGGGCCTGGATACGTCGATGCATGCTGTGGGGTGCCTAGATCGGTCCGCGATGGAGTAGGAGTTTCCTCGCCTCGCCGACCATGATTCAAGACGGGCGAACTAGATGCGTCAATGGTCCAGTTGATCCCGTCAGAGATGTCTCATTGCATCAGCACGTCTTGCCGAGCGTCACCAACAGGTGCACTGCCCTGTCAGGGGGCGCATCATGCTGCGGTCGCGCAATCGGACTGCTGGTGCCGGCGGCGATAATTGTCTTGATCTGACAGGCGGGAATGCCCTGCTCCAGCAGATAGTCATAGACCAGTTCGGCGCGACGTGCCGACAACATCATGCACGATGCAGGGCTGCACTCAGTTGCGTTCGCCCTCCCCATCAAGTCATAGGCGACGTTCGGATACTCCTTCATGATCGAGACATTCACCTGTAGATTCTCGAGTTGAGATCCACTCGCGTTATCCATGGAGTCCTCAAGGTTCTCCCCTACAAGCGGATGTCCTTGTTTGAAGTAGACCGTTCGCCAATCAAGCGACATCGACTGTGCCGGAACTGCCACCAGCACGGCGGCGAAGAGCGTCAACCTCCTCAGTGCGGCAATGCGGATTATTTGCATGTGTCATCCCCCTGATTGAACCGATGCGCGAAGCAATCGGCTTCGCGACTCAGCACCGATGGTAAGCCGAGCTAGTCGCAACGCTTCACCCGGAGCGCATGTGGCCCAGTGCGGTGCGTTCTCCACGCTTCCTGCGTCTCGATCGATAGACCAGATGGGCCGAACCGTTGAGAAGAACCCAACACAAGGCCGGAAACCACGCACTGGCGGCGATACGCAAGGCCGCCCGCATTCCCTGCGATGTGATCGCGTCCGGTCCCAATCCATCCCGCAGGAACCAGTCGACGCAAAGCAGGCATAGGAAGGTCGTGGTCGACGTAACCACAACGTCAGGCGGGATGGGAAGACGACCACCACGACGAAGGCCGCTCCGGCACACGCAACCAGCGCCAGGAATCCGATCACAAGCAGGAGAACTGGAGTCAGAGTGCATTTTCAAGACAAGTGCACTCTGACTCTTTTTCCTAGACCGGTGATCAGACTTCTGAAGCATCACCGGAGTCGTTGTGCCAGCAGACGAAAGTTGGTGGCTTTCCCGTGTCCCGGAAGGAGGCGAAGGCTCGCTCAATCGTTGCGAGCGGCAGCGCCCATGAAGCTGGATATAAATCGACTTGGCCATTGAAGAGCCTGTATTCGATCATTTCGTCAAGCGGTCCGGAATAGGAAGGGTTGCGAGAACTGAAGCCTGGATCTTCAGACGAAGGCAAGAACATAAGCCAGCCGATGTCGCCGTTGATGAGAGCGCAAAGAGACGACCCATTTGGAGCCGATTCCCAGACCTCCCGACAGTTAGCGCAACTCAACATATAAGGACTAACACCTGATTTAAACCGAACCGCGAGGCAGCTTCCGCTTGAATAACTAGTTACACCGCAGTGCACGAATTTTTCGGCGCAAAAGTATGCCGGCAACAAGCATTGCGCTCCCCAAAAGGATAAAAATGTATGGCAGATATTCCGGCCAGGGTAGCTCGGCAGGGACCGCCCGAAGGTATTGATGGGAGGTCTCTCCATCACTTGGCAACATCAAGGAGATCGGAAGCTGATGCAGTACTATTGGCGTGCCGAATAGCCCGGTCAGCGAGAATAGCACGCCGAGCACTGTTACTAGGTTTGCGAGAATCTTCTTCATGTGACCTAGCGCTTAAATTATCTCAATCAGCGAAGCCGGTTCGGCCTGAATGGAACTGTCAGCTGCCGTTTCCGGCACTGACGTAGTTGTAACAGCCGACTGCAACAAGCGCGACCGTCAGCGCAATGAGACCGACGCCCTCGATATCTAAGTTCGACCGAAGAAGCTTGCGACGCCAAGACGGGACGAGCAGGCACGGCGACACTACCAGCAGCCCAGCGCCGAGGCTAGCCAAGCCGAGTCCGATATTGAACTGCCATGATTCCCAAAGCTGGCTAAGCATCTGACGTGGCACCTAGCGCCTGAACTAAGCGGACCCACGCAGCGACTTCGGCGTCGGCTTGAGTGAACTGTTAGGGACCACTGTTAGGCTCCAGCGACGATGATGCATCAAGATATTCCTGCGGCGGAGACTCAAGCTGAGGATTGGCAAGCCAGTGAGCT
>NZ_AQOI01000050.1:0-4122 GCF_000364665.1 Xanthomonas sp. SHU 199 | reverse complement strand
TCGGCGGAGCCGGCCAAGCCCGCCGCTGCGGCTGCCAAGCCGGCGGCCAAGGGCCGCAAGAAGCCGGCCGCGACGCCGGCCAAGCCGGAGCCCGTGCCCGCCGCCACCGAGACCAAGCAGGCGCCGCTGACCCTGCTGCGCCAGGCCATCGAGGAAGCTTCCGACGATCAGGGCTGGGCCGGGCTCGGCAGCGTGGGCAGCTATCTGAACAAGGTGCGCCCGGATTTCGATCCGCGCCTGTACGGGCACAAGAAGCTCAGCGACCTGCTGCGCCGGCTGTCGTCGCACTTCGAACTGGAGGAGCGCGGCAACGAGGGCGGCGGCAAGCGCATCTTCGTGCGCTCGCGCGGATGAGCCGTCCGCTGCCACTCGCACTGGTGCGTGCCGTCGTGGCGCGCAATGGCACACACAGGTGCACGCCACGATGAGCGATCGACCCTACGCCCCGTCCTGCGACCGCAACCGCGATCCGATCCTGCAGGTGCTGCAGCGGCAGTTCGCCGATCGTCGCCAGGTGCTGGAGATCGGTAGCGGCACCGGCCAGCACGCGGTGCATTTCGCCGCGGCGCTGCCGCAGCTGACCTGGCAATGCAGCGAGCGCGCCGAGCACCTGCCCGGCATCGCGCAGTGGCTGGAGGTGGCGGCGCTGCCGAACACGCCGCCGGCGCTGGCGCTGGACGTGCGCGAGGGGCCGTGGCCGCGCACCGGCTACGATGCGGTGTTCACTTCCAACACCTTGCACATCATGGGCTGGGACGCGGTGCAGGCGTTCTTCGCCGGCGTCGGCCAACTGCTGGCAAACAGCGCCGACGGCATGCTGGTGGTCTACGGCCCCTTCAACTACGGCGGCGCCTTCACCAGCGACAGCAATCGCGACTTCGATGCGTGGCTGAAGGCGCGGGACCCGGCCAGCGGCATCCGCGATGCCGAGGCGGTGGACGCGCTGGCGCAGGCGCAGGGCCTGACGTTGCAGGAAGACGTGGCGATGCCGGCCAACAACCGCTGCCTGGTCTGGCGCCGCGGCTGAGGCAGGAGCGCCACCCGGCGATGCCTTGGCGCCGTGCGGATGCGCGATCGCGCAGGCGGATTCGCCGTGGGCGCCCAATCTGACTGCGTCAGCCATGTCGTGACTGTGCATGCGTCTGCGCGGTCGTACCGAATACGCCGACGTGCTTGATGCAGCACTGTCTTGGCCGGTCCATGCCTGCGCTGCATGGTGGGCGACGCAGTAGGCGTTGTGTCCAGGTGACGAAGCCGCACTCTCTCCCTCATCACGGGTTCACTGCCGTGCCACGGCGGATTCACCGCGCGCTTGCGACTGTGCGCCGACACCCGCCGCCGCCGATATGCCTGCAGCCGGTGCTTCCTTCCTTCGCCACGGAGCGTTCCCATGGACAACAACGACAAAGCCCGCGATCTCAATCGCGATCCGATTTCCGGCACCCCGGGTTCGCATCCGGTCGGGGTCGGCATTGGCGGTACCGCCGGCGGCGTGGCCGCGGGCGCGCTGGCCGGCACCGTGTTCGGGCCGCTCGGCACCTTGATCGGCGCGGCGGTCGGCGTGGTGGCCGGTGCGGCGGCGGGCAAGGGCGTGGCCGAGCGCATCGATCCCACCGGCGAGGATGCGTACTGGCGCGAGGAATACCGCAACCGCGACTACGCCAAGGCCGATTACGACTACGACCGCGACTACGCCGCGGCCTATGGCCTGGGCCTGCAGGCACGCGAGCAGTACCCCTCGCGCACCTGGGACGAACACGAGCGCGAGCTGTCGCACGACTGGGGCACGCGCCGTGGCGACTCGCGCCTGGAGTGGGACGAGGCGCGGCTGGCCGCGCGCGATTCCTGGGAGCGTGCCGACGCCACCTACCGCACCTACGAGGACAGCGATCGCTACTACGCCGATCGCTTCGACACCGTGGACTACCGCGAGACCGACAGCAGCTACGACGACTACCGCCCGGCCTACCGCTACGGCGTGCAGGCGCGCAGCCGCTACCGCGATCGCGTCTGGGACGACCGCCTGGACACGGACCTGGAAAGCGGCTGGGAGCGCGCCAAGGATCGCTCGCGGCTGAGCTGGGCGCAGGCCAAGGCGGCGGTGCGCGAGGCCTTCGATTCCGATCGCTACGATCGCCCGGGCCGCGGCAACCCGCCCGATCCGCGGGTCTGATTCGACGTTCGTTGCGTTGAATGGCACTCGGTCGAGTTGCCACCGGGCACTCGACCGAATCGCATCCTGATACGACACAGCGGCCGCTGCATAGGGCTGCTGTGTCGTATGCGGAGTCTACGGAAGCAACCATGTGGGAGGGACTTCAGTCCCGACGCGCAGATCCTTCCGTATCGACATCATCGCGATCGACCGGGATCCAGCTGCATGGCAGTGACGCGCGGTATGCCGCTGGGAATAGGCTGCATCGTCACCGGGTGACATGGCAGGTCGCGGTTGAAGTTGTTCCTGCAGCCTGCCCCCTACAGTCTGTCCGATGTCGGCGAACGCGCTGGAGGTTGCTGAACCTTCGGTTGCAACGGATCGTCCGCCTGCGCCTGCGCCTGCGCCTGCGCCTCTTCCTCTGCCCGCGCCTGTGCCTCGGCCTGTGCCTCCGCCTCCGCATCTTCCTTCAACGCAGCATCCCACCATGCTGGCGCCGCCAGCGGTTCTTCTCCATAGCCGTTCATGCAACCTGTTCGTTGCTGCTCCAGGCGCTTGTAGTCCAGGGTGAGACGCTGCACGTCCTGTTGCTCTGGCCACTCGGTGTAGGCGAAGTAGCCCTCGTACTGGTTCCCATGGATGCAGGCGATATACGAGTCCGCTCGCAACCCGGCTGCCTGAAAGACCAACACCCGCGCTTCGCCGTTGCGATCCAGGCGGCCATGGAAGACCGTCCATTTGCCCGACGCGCAACTCGCGCCGGAGAT
This sequence comes from Xanthomonas sp. SHU 199, assembly GCF_000364665.1. Lineage (NCBI taxonomy): Bacteria > Pseudomonadati > Pseudomonadota > Gammaproteobacteria > Lysobacterales > Lysobacteraceae > Xanthomonas > Xanthomonas sp. SHU 199. The sequence continues at coordinate 1,200 of NZ_AQOI01000050.1, read as the reverse complement.
CCCCATGTAGCTCAGGCACGGGATCGACCACACGTCCTGCTGGACGCGGATCCTCGCGCCCGAGAGTGGCCGATCGGGTCCCGCCACGACACGGATCGTGATGAACCGCGGCATGATCCAGGGGCCGGCGTGCTCCGCCAGTAGGTAGAACAGCAGGAAGGCGCCCACCAGCGCCATGCATGCGAGTTTGAGCAAACGCTTCACGCGATGTTCCTTCGAGGGTGATGCGGCCGTGGATCGCTGGCGATCCACGCAACGTGCGGATGATGCCCAAGGCCGGCCGCCCTGGGCGATGCCGCCGTCCTGCGTGCGGCTGGAGTCGGGCCGCGGCTGCAGCCACTCCTGCAGCAAATGCACGGACGCCATGGAACGCGGCAGAGCAGCAGGCGCAGCGCCAGCCGCGCCGCGTTCGGTCAGACGCCCTCGATGCTGCCATTGCGCCGCTGCAAGGTGGCGGGCGTTCGTCTCCCGCTCAGGCCGCCTGCACGATATGCAGCGCCTTCGGGTTGCGCCAGGTCGCCAGCAGCCGCGCTTCCTGTTGCTTGGCCTCGTGCAGGTGCGCTTCCTTGACGTGGCCGTAGCCGCGGATGTGTTCCGGGATGCTGGCGATCTGCACCGCCAGCGCCAGGTTGTCCGCCTGCAGCCGCTGCAGCAGTTCGTCCACGGTAGCGAGGTAGTCGGCGATCAGTTGCCGTTCGCCGCGCCGCTCGGCGCTGTAGCCGAACACGTCGAAGGTGCCACCGCGCAACCGGCGCAACTTGGCCAGCCACTTGAACGCGGTGAACATCCACGGGCCGTATTCGCGCTTGCGCAGCCGGCCTTGCGCGTCCTTCTTCGCCAGCAGCGGCGGCGCCAGGTGGAAGCGCACGCGGTAGTCGCCTTCGAACTGCGCCTGCAGCTGCTGCGCGAACGCGCCGCTGGTGTACAGCCGTGCCACTTCGTACTCGTCCTTGTAGGCCATCAGCTTGAATGCGTAGCGCGCCACCGCTTCGGTCAGCGCGGTCGAGGCCGGGGCCACGCGCTGCTCGGCAGCGCGCACGCACTCCACCAGCGCGGTGTAGCGTGCGGCGTAGGCGGCGTCCTGGTAATCGACCAGGAAGGCGTGGCGGCGCGCGACCAGCTCGGGCAGCGAGCGCGACAGGCGGCTGTCGTCCAGCGGCGCGTGCCCGGCCTCGCCGCTGTCGGCGGCGGCCGGCAGCT
>NZ_AQOI01000049.1:0-17211 GCF_000364665.1 Xanthomonas sp. SHU 199 | reverse complement strand
GCCGGGCGCCGCGCTCACGGCTTGGCGATGTCGTTGGCGACCCCGTGCGGCACATGCCCGGCGGCGACGCGCTCGCGGGCGGCGCTGTCGATGTTGTGCTGCGAATCGTCGAAGAAGATGTCCGCGCCGAAGGCCTGCAGGAACGGCCCCTTGTGGCGGCCGCCGAGGAACAGCGCCTCGTCCAGGCGCACGCCCCATTCGCGCAGGGTACGGATGACCCGCTCATGGGCGGGCGCGGAGCGCGCAGTGACCAGCGCGGTGCGGATCGGCGATGCCTCGCCGGCCGGGAACGCGGACTGCAGCGCGTGCAGCGCCGACAGGAAATTACGGAACGGCCCGCCGGTCAGCGGCTCGCGCGCGTTCTCGCGTTCGTAGCGACCGAACGCCTCCACGCCCTGCTCGCGCGAGAAGCGCTCGCCTTCGTCGCCGAAGATCACCGCATCGCCGTCGAAGGCGATGCGCAACTGGGTGGACAGGCGATCGGCATCGATCGCGCCGGCGGCCGCGGCCGCTTCCTGCGCATGCTCGCCGGGCGGCTTGGGCAGGATGGTCGCCGCGGCGATGCCATGGCTGAGCGCGCGCCGCACCGACTCCGGGTTGGCCGAGAGGAACAGATCGGTGCCGAACGGCTTGACGTAGGGCCAGGTCGCCTCGCCGGAGGTGAAGGTGGCACGCACGATGCCCAGCCCGTAGTGCTGGATCGAATTGAAGATGCGCAGCCCGGTGTCGGCGGAATTGCGCGAGAGCAGGATCACCTCCACCGGCGGCGTCTCCGGCGGCGTGCCCTGGTTCAGCGCCAGCAGCTTGCGCACCACCGGAAACGCCACCCCGGGCGCCAGCACATCGTCCTCGCGCTCGCGCTGATACGCGCTGTACGCCTCCACCCCCTCGCGCTCGAACAGGGCATGGCCCTCTTCCAGATCGAACAGGGCGCGCGAGGTGACCGCGACGGTGAGCAGACGGGGGGAGTTGTCGGACATTTTGGGCTGGGAGTGGGGAATCGGGAATGGGGAATAGGGAAAAGCGGTTTGCGGGCGTGGAAGTTATCCAGGGAAAGGGAATTGCCAGGAAACCGCTCTTGCGATTCCCCATTCCCGATTCCCCACTCCCCGCCCCTACACCATAAATTGCTCGCTCAAGATCCGCTCCTCCAGATTGTGCTCCGGATCGAACAGCAGGGTGACCAGGCGGTCGCGGGATTCGCGGATGGTGACTTCGACCACGTCGCGGGTCTCGTGCGAGTCGGCGGTGACGCTGACCGGGCGCTTGTACGGGTCCAGCACGCGGAAGCGCACCTCGATGTCGGCCTTGAGGATCGCGCCGCGCCAGCGCCGCGGCCGGTACGGCGCGATCGGGGTCAGTGCCAGGGTGTGCGAGCCCAGCGGCAGGATCGGTCCGTGCGCGGAGGAGTTGTAGGCGGTGCTGCCGGCCGGGGTCGACACCAGCACGCCGTCGCAGATCAGTTCATCGACCCGGGTCTGGCCGTTGAGATCGATGCTCACGTGCGCGGCCTGACGGGTCTGCCGCAGCAGCGAGACCTCGTTGTAGGCCAGCGAGCCGGTGGTGGCGCCGGATTCGGTCTGCGCCAGCATTTCCAGCGGGCGCAGCTTGGCCGGCTCGGCCAGGGCCAGGCGCGCGACCAGGTCGTCGTCGCGGAACTGGTTCATCAGGAAGCCGACCGTGCCCAGCTTCATGCCGAACACCGGCTTGCCCAGGCTGCCGTGGCGATGCAGGGTCTGCAGCATGAAGCCGTCGCCGCCGAGCGCGCACAGCACATCGGCGTCGGCCGGCTCGCAATCGCCGTAGCGCCCGACCAGTTGGGTACGCGCGTGCTGCGCCTCCGGCGCGACGCTGGCGAGGAAACAGATGCGGGGCGAGGACGGCAGGACGGAAGCATTCATGGCCCCGATCATACCCGGGGCGCCATGACCGGCGCGCGGCGGCGAACCGGCGGCACGCGCTTGCAGCCGAGGCAGCGGCCAATCCGCGGCAGTTGCATGCCGCGTCCGCACCGCGCTGTGATGGGACCTGCCGCGACAGCCATTGCAGGCCGGTACCCGGTACCGGGCCGAGTCGCTCCGCCCGCCTTATCTGCCGGACACGAAGTCGCGACACGCAGTCTCCGTCGCCTGCTCCTGCATCGCCTGGCGCACCGATGCCGGCAGCAGCGGGCCCAGATGCTCCCGCACCTGCTGCGCCAGTTCCACGGACCGGATCTCGCCCATCCCCTCCTGCGTGCGCGCATCGGCCAGGCACAGCCAATACCAGGCGCGCGCCAGATCCCGGCACGCTTCCGGGCCGCAGGCCTGGATCCAGGCCAGTTCGGGTTCCCAGCCGGCACCCGAGCACCAGCCGGGGCGGCTCCATTCGGCCAGCAGCGCGGCATGGTCCGGGATGGTGCCCACGCCCAGGAAGCGACGGCGGCCGTACGCGCGCATGGCCACGCTGCAGCCACGGATGTCCAGCCAGGTGCGCGCATAGACCGCACGCTTCAGTGCTGCCAGTGCCGCGGCCTGCTCGCCGTTGGCGTCCAGCTGCAGAAACAGCGCATACGCGGCATCGCCCACCGATTTCCTGGCAAGTGCACGCAAGCGTCGCAGGTCGCCCTGCCGTGCCTGCTGTAGCGCACGCTGCAGCCGCAGCTCCAGCGGAGGCTGCAGTGCCAGGAAGACGATCAACAACAGGAGCACTGCGGGGATGGCCAGGTACAGCATGTACGCCTCGAAATGCGGCGCTGCAGCCGTGTGCTCGCCCGATGGCGCGGATCGTATCAGCGCGGGCTGTCAGAATCCCGCGGCCTTGCGTGACGCCGTCGCTCGCCGCAGCGGTGCGCGGCCGGCCTGGCTCCAACGGAGAACGTGGGGCGAGCGCGGATCCCCGCCAAGGACGCGTGACAGCAATCGCCTGCCACGCGCCATGCGTCACCATCGGGCGACGCGGTGCCGCAGTGGGCCAGACCCGCGCGCGCGGGCCTGGCCATCGGCGCGATCGGTCAGACGCCGTGCGCCGCCAGCTGGCCGAGTCGCTGCACCGCCACCGACACCGTCGGGTAGTCCAGCGTCTTCTGCGCAGCCAGCTCCTGCAGCATGCTCAGGGTGAAGCGCAGGCTGCTGTCGTCGCGCTGCAGCCAGTGCTGCACCTTGGCCTCGGCGGTGCCGCCCGGCAGGCTCAGCGCCTGGCCGGCCAGCACGCCGTGGTGCTTGGCCAGTTCGTCGCGCAGCACGCCGCGGGCCACCGCATGCCAGCGGCCGTTGACCTCCAGCGCGTCGATCTGCTCGAACAGCCACGGCAACTGCAGCGCCTCGCCCAGGCGGAAGTGCACCTTGGACACTTCCACCGGCTTGAGCTTGCGGGTGCGCGCCATTTCGATGATGTCGAACGCCGGCTCCAGGAAGCGCAGTTCCGACAGCTGCTGGGCGAGCGCCGGCGGCAGGCCCTTGTCCTGCCACTCCTGCACCAGGGCCTCGTAGCGCGGACGCTGCGAATCGGGCAGCACGCCGGAGGCGACGCGGATGTCGTTGAACGGCTCGTAGTAGCGCTCCACCGCCGCGGTGATGCCCGGCATCGGGCCCGGGCGGAACAGCAGCCAGCGCACGAAGGCGCGCTGCAGCGTCCAGATCACCTCCAGCGCGTCGATCTGCACCGACTCGGGCACCTTGCCGTCCAGCGCGTCGATCTGCGTCCACAGCGCGCGCGCATCCAGCGTCTCACGGCTGATGGTGTAGGCCTTGGCGACCTCGGCGATGCTGCGGCCGGTGTCTTCCTGCATGCGCATCAGGAAGGTGGCGCCCATCCGGTTGATGGTGGTGTTGGTCACCGCGGTGGCGATGATCTCGCGCTTGAGGCGGTGCCGCTCCATCGCATCGGCGTACTTCTTCTGCAGCGGCTGCGGGAAGTAGCGCTGCAGTTCCTTGGACAGGTACGGGTCCTCGGGGATGTCCGATTCCAGCAGCTGCTGGAACGCCACCAGCTTGGAGTAGGACAGCAGCACCGCCAGTTCCGGCCGGGTCAGGCCCTGGCCACGCGCCTTGCGCGCGGAGATTTCCGTGTCCGAGGGCAGGTATTCGATCTGCCGGTCGAGCAGGCCCTGCGCCTCCAGGGTGCGGATGAAGTGCTGCTTGGAGCCCAGGCGGGTGACGCTCATCCGCTCCATCAGGCTCAGCGCCTGGTTCTGGCGGATGTTGTCCCACAGCACCAGCTCGGCCACTTCGTCGGTCATCGACGCCAGCAGCTTGTTGCGCGCATCCAGGGTCAGCTTCTTGGCCTGCACCACGTCGTTGAGCAGGATCTTGATGTTGACCTCGTGGTCGGAGGTGTCCACGCCGGCCGAGTTGTCGATGAAGTCGGTGTTGAGCAACACCCCGACCTGCGCGGCCTCGATGCGGCCGAGCTGGGTCAGGCCGAGGTTGCCGCCCTCGCCCACGACCTTGCAGCGCAGCTCGCCGCCGTTGACGCGCAGACCGTTGTTGGCGCGGTCGCCGACGTCGCCGTGGGTCTCGCTGGCGGCCTTGACGTAGGTGCCGATGCCGCCGTTCCAGAACAGGTCCACCGGCGCCTTGAGGATGGCGTTCATCAGCTCGTTCGGCGAGAGTTGCTTGACGCCCGGCTCCAGGCCCAGCGCCTCGCGCACCGGCGCACTGATCTCGATCGACTTGAGCGTGCGCGGATAGATGCCGCCGCCGGCGCTGATCAGCTTGGCGTCGTAGTCGGCCCAGCTGGAGCGCGGCAGCTTGAACAGGCGCTCGCGCTCGGCGAAGGACGCCGCCGCGTCCGGGTTCGGGTCGAGGAAGATGTGGCGGTGGTCGAACGCGGCCAGCAGGCGGATGTGGCGCGACAGCAGCATGCCGTTGCCGAACACGTCGCCGGACATGTCGCCGATGCCCACGCAGGTGAAGTCCTCGCTCTGGCAGTCGCGGCCCAGCGCGCGGAAGTGGCGCTTGACCGACTCCCAGGCGCCGCGCGCGGTGATGCCCATGCCCTTGTGGTCGTAGCCGACCGAGCCGCCGGAGGCGAACGCGTCGCCCAGCCAGAAGCCGTGGTCCAGCGCCAGGCCGTTGGCGATGTCGGAGAAGGTGGCCGTGCCCTTGTCGGCGGCGACCACCAGGTACGGATCGTCCTGGTCGTGGCGCACCACCTGCGGCGGCGGCACGATCTTGCCGCCGACGATGTTGTCGGTGATGTCCAGCAGGCCCTGGATGAACAGCTTGTAGCAGGCGATGCCTTCGGCCAGCACCGCGTCGCGGTCGCCGCCGACCGGCGGGCGCTTGCAGAAGAAGCCGCCCTTGGCACCGACCGGCACGATCACCGTGTTCTTGACCATCTGCGCCTTGACCAGGCCCAGCACCTCGGTGCGGAAGTCCTCGCGCCGGTCGGACCAGCGCAGGCCGCCACGCGCCACCGCGCCGAAGCGCAGGTGCACGCCTTCCACACGCGGGCCGTACACGAAGATCTCGCGGTACGGACGCGGCTTGGGCAGGTCCGGCACCTTGGCCGAATCCAGCTTGAAGCTGATGCAGTGACCCAGCCCGCCATCGGCGGTGCGCTGGTAGTGGCTGGTGCGCAGCGTCGCCTCGATCACGCCCTTGAAGCTGCGCAGGATGCGGTCCTCGTCGAGGCTCGCGACCTGGTCGAACAGCTTCAGCAGCGCCGCCGAGACCGCCTCCAGCTGCGCGTCGCGGTTGCCGCTGCGCGCATCGATCACCGGCTGCAGCGCCTTCAGCGCCGCGGCATCGTCCTTGGCCAGCAGGTGCAGTTGCGCCGTCAGCGCGGCCTGTCCCTCGGCGATCTGCGCCTTGCTCTCGTTGCCGGTGGCCGGATCGAAGCGCGCCTCGAACAGCTCCACCAGCAGCCGCGCCAGCAGCGGATAGCGGTTGCAGGTCTCTTCCACGTAGGCCTGCGAGAACGGCACGCCGGTCTGCAGCAGGTACTTGCAGTAGCCGCGCAGCACCGAGACCTGGCGCCAGCTCAGGCTGGCGCCGACGATCAGGCGGTTGAAGCCGTCGTTCTCGGCGTCGCCGCGCCAGATCCGCACGAACGCCTCGCACAGCGGCGCGTCGGCCGCGGCCACATCGATGCTGCCGGCCAGCGGCTCCACCTCGAAGTCCTGGATCGACAGCGCGGTGCCGTCGACCACCAGCCGATAAGGACGCTCGGAGATCACCCGCAGGCCCAGGTTCTCCATCATCGGCAGCACGTCCGACAGCGGCAGGTCGTCGTGCTGGCGGTACAGCTTCAGGCGCAGGCTGTCGGCGCCGTCGCGGCGCAGCGCCTGCAGGCTCAGGTGCAGGTCTTCCGGACCGCGCAGCGCGGCCAGGCGTTCGACGTCGCGCGCGGCGATCTGCGCGGTCGACTCCTCGATGTAGCCGGCCGGCAGCGCGCGGCCGTAGCCGGCGGCCAGGCGCAGACCATCGCGCTCGCCGCAGCTGGCCACCAGCGCCTCGCGCAGGTCGTCGTGCCAGTTGCGCAGCAGGTGCGCCAGGCGCGATTCCAGTTCGGTGGTGTCGAACTCCAGCGCCTCGCCGGGCTTGGGCCGCACGATCATGTGCAGCTGCGCCAGCGGCGATTCGCCCAGCACCACGTTGGAATCGATGTACTCGCCGTGCAGCGCGTCCTTCAGCAAGGCCTCGATGCGCAGGCGCACGTCGGTGTTGAAACGCTCGCGCGGGATATACACCAGCGCGGAAATGAAGCGACCGTACTTGTCGCGGCGCAGGAACAGGCGGCTGCGCACCCGCTCCTGCAGGCCGAGAATGCCCATCGCGGTGCGGTACAGCTCTTCCTCGTTGGACTGGAACAGCTCCTCGCGCGGCAGCGTCTCCAGGATATGGCGCAGCGCCTTGCCGCTGTGGCTGCTCGGGGTCAGTTCGGACTTGCGCATCACGTAGTCGAAGCGCTCGCGCACCAGCGGGATCTCCCACGGGCGGCGGTTGTAGGCGCTGGAGGTGAACAGGCCGAGGAAACGCTGTTCGGCGACGATGCGGCCCTTGGCGTCGAATTCCAGCACGCCGATGTAGTCCATGTAGCCGCTGCGGTGCACCCGCGAGCGCGCATTGGTCTTGGTCAGGATCAGCGCTTCCTTGGTGCCGGACTCGCTGAGGCCGTGTGCGGCAAGCGTGCGCACCGGCCGCGCCGGCGACTTGTCCTGCCCGCGCAGCAGGCCCAGGCCGCTGTCTTCGAGCGGCGCCAGCACGTCTTCGCCGCCCTGCTTCTCCACGCGGTATTCGCGGTAGCCGAAGAAGGTGAAATGGTCGGCCGCGGCCCAGCGCAGGAATTCCTGCGCCTCGCGCCGGCCCTTGTCGTCCACCGGCAGGCGCCGGGTGGTCAGGTCGTCGGCCAGCGCCAGCATCTTCTCGCGCATGCCGCCCCAGTCGCGCACAATGTTGCGCACCTCGCCGAGGATGCGCCGGATCGCCGCTTCCACCTGCGCCATGTCTTCCGGCGGCTGGCGGTCGATCTCCAGCGCCATCAGCGATTCCGCCTTGCCCTCGCCCACGTTCTCCAGCGTGCCGCCCTTGTCGCGCTGCATGCGCAGCACCGGGTGGCCGAGCACGTGCACGCCGATGCCCAGCTCCGCCAGCGCCATGCTCACCGAGTCGACCAGGAACGGCATGTCGTCGTTGACGATCTGCAGCACCGTGTGCGACGACTCCCAGCCATCGTCCTTCAGGTTCGGGTTGAACACCCGCACGTTGACCGTGCCCGGCTTGCGCTTGCGTGCGAACTCCAGCATCGACGCGGCCAGCGCCGCCCACTCCTGCGCGCTGTGGTGGGGGAACTCGTCCTCCTCCATGCGCTTGTAGAACTCCTCAGCGAAGGTCTGCGCCTCCTCCTGCCGCGCGGCCGGATAGCGCTTGCGCAGCGCCGCGAACACCGAGGCCAGGCTGAAGGCGCTGGCGGCCGGCGCCGCGTCGATCACCTTGGCGGTCGCCGGCACGGTCGCGGCCAGCCTGGGCGGCGTCGCGGCCTTGCGCGGGGCGGCGGCCTTGGCCGCAGGCTTGGCGGCCGCCTTGGTCTTGGCAGGCGCCTTGGCCGGCTTGGTGGCGGACGGGGTCGCGGAGGTGCGGGTGGCGGCCGAAGATTTGGAACGGGAAGCGGCGTGTTTGGGTTTCATGACGGAGAGCAGCAACGATGCTCGATGGGAAAGCCGGAATTGTACCGGTGCTCCGTTCAACTACCTTGCTGCATCGCAAACCAATGGAGCGGCCGCGGCGACGCGCCAGATCGCGCAAAGCGACCGCAACACCATCATCACGCGGCGGTCACCATGCTTTGCCGGCCACGCTTTTGTCAGCAAGAACACCCCTGTGTCAAGGCTGTTCTAATTCTAAACTGGACGGTATAGTCCACAATCGATGAGCACTCCCCTCGCCTCCGCCGCACAGCGCCAGGCGCGCGACCAGCGCGTGTACGCTGCCGTGCGCGAATTGCTGGCCGAGGAAGGCATGGGCCTGAGCATGGATGCAGTGGCGGCACGTGCCGGCTGCTCCAAGCAGACCCTGTACAGCCGCTACCGCAGCAAGCAGGGCCTGCTGCGGCGGGCGATGCAGGATCACCTGGACCTGGCCACCGCGCACCTGGAGCCGGTGCAGGACGACCTGCGCGGCAGCCTGCTGCGTTTCGCCTGCGAGTACCTGGAACAGCTGTCGGAACCGCGTGTGCTGCAGAGTTGCCAGCTGATCGCCGCCGAGTCGCGGCACTTCCCCGAAGAAGCGCGCGCCATGTTCCGCGACAGCGCCGGCGCGCTGATGCAGCGCCTGAGCGAGCGCCTGCGCGGCGCCATGGCGCGCGGCCAGCTCCGGCATGACGATCCGCACTTCATGGCCGAGCTGCTGTTGAGCATGATCGTCGGCATGGATTTCGAGCGTCAGCGCTTCCACAGCGCGCATCGCGGCGACGCCGCCGCGCAGCGCGCCTGGGCCGAGTTCGCCGTGGACGGCTTCTTGCGCGCGTTCGCCGCCGCCCCTTTCCTTCCTTCTACAAAACCAGACCGGAGTACCACCCGATGACCTCCCCGTTGCGTTCTCTCGCCCTGGCCTGCGCCGTCGTGGTGGTGTTGGCGTCCTGCAAGAAACAGGAGCAGCAGCAGGCCATGCCGCCGCCGGAAGTGGGCGTGCTGCAGGCGCAGCCGCAGACCGTGCCGCTTGAGCGCGAACTGGTCGGCCGCCTGTCCGCGTTCCGCAGCGCCGACGTGCGCGCCCGCGTGCCCGGCGTACTGGAAAAGCGCCTGTACACCGAAGGCACCGACGTCAAGGAAGGCCAGCCGCTGTTCCAGATCGACCCGGCGCCGCTGCGTGCGACCCTGGCCTCGGCGCAGGGCCAGCTGGCCGCGGCCGAAGCCACCTACGCCAACGCCAAGGCCGCCGCCGCCCGCGCGCGCAGCCTGGCGCCGCAGGCCTACGTGTCCAAGTCCGACCTGGACAACGCCGAGGCCACCGAACGCAGCTCCGCCGCGTCGGTGCAGCAGGCCCGTGCGGCGGTGGAAACCGCGCGCATCAACCTCGGCTACGCCACCGTCACTGCGCCGATCGCCGGCCGCGCCGGCAAGCAGCAGGTCACCGAGGGCGCGCTGGTCGGCCAGGGCGACAGCACGCTGCTGACCACGATCGACCAGTTGGACCCGCTGTACGTCAACTTCTCGATGAGTTCCGACGAACTGGCGCAGCTGCGCCAGGCGCAGACCGAAGGCAACGTCGCCCTCAACGCCGAGGACAAGTCCACCGTGCAGATCAAGCTCGGCGACGGCAGCACCTATGCGCATGCCGGCACCCTGGACTTCTCCGGCGCTGCGGTCGACCCGAGCACCGGCTCGGTGACGCTGCGCGCGCTGCTGCCCAATCCGGACCGGGTGCTGCTGCCCGGCGCCTTCGTCAGCTTCTCGGCCAACCTGGGCCAGCGCAAGGACGTGTACCTGATCCCGCAGGCGGCCGTGCTGCGCGACGCCAAGGGCGCCTATGCCTTGGTCGTCGGCAAGGACAGCAAGGTGGTGCGCAAGGACCTGACCACGGTCGGCCAGCAGGGCGACAAGTGGATCGTCAGCGGCGGCCTGCAGAACGGCGACCAGGTCGTGGTCAGCGGCCTGCCCAAGGTCAAGGAAGGCGCACCGGCCGTGGCCAAACCGTGGGATCCGAATGCCGCCGCCCAGGGCCAGGGCCCGGGTGCCGGCGCAGCGCCCGGCCAGGGTGCCCAAGGCGCCGCGGCGCCGGCCAAGGGCGCCGCCCCGGCGCAGGGCGCAGCGCACGGCGATGCGCCGAACGCCGCCTCGCCTTCCGACCAGCCGAAGCAGTAACGGACTCCCCCCATGCCTAAGTTCTTCATCGAACACCCGGTCTTCGCCTGGGTGGTGGCGATCCTGATCTCGCTCAGCGGCGTGATCGCCATCCTCAATCTCGGCGTCGAGTCGTATCCCTCGATCGCCCCACCCCAGGTCACCGTCAACGCCACCTATCCCGGCGCCAGCGCCAGCACCACCGAACGCTCGGTCACCCAGGTCATCGAGCAGCAGCTGACCGGCATCGACCACCTGCTGTACTTCAGCTCGTCGTCGTCCTCCAGCGGCAGCGCCACCATCACCCTGACCTTCGAGACCGGCACCGACCCGGACATCGCCCAGGTGCAGGTGCAGAACAAGGTGTCGCTGGCGACCCCGCGCCTGCCCTCGGAAGTGACCGCGCAGGGCGTGGTGGTGGCCAAGGCCAACGCCGGCTTCCTCAGCGTGATCGCGCTGCGTTCGGACAACCCGTCGATCGACCGCGACGCGCTCAACGACATCGTCGGGTCGCGCGTGCTGGAACAGATCTCGCGCGTGCCCGGCGTCGGCAGCACCCAGCAGTTCGGTGCCGAGTACGCCATGGACATCTGGTTGAACCCGGAGAAGCTGCAGGGTTACCACATGTCCGCCACGGACGTGTACAACGCGATCCGCGCGCAGAACGTGCAGTTCGCCGCCGGCTCGCTCGGTTCGGATCCGGCGCCGCAGGGCCAGTCGTTCACCGCCACGGTCAGCGCCGAGGGCCGCTTCACCTCGCCCGAGCAGTTCGAGAACATCATCCTGCGCGCCGACGGCAACGGCACCGTGGTGCGGCTGAAGGACGTGGCCCGGGTCGCGTTCGGCCCGACCAACTTCGGCTTCGACACCCAGTACAACGGCAAGCCGACCGGCGCCTTCGCCATCCAGCTGCTGCCGGGCGCCAATGCGCTGAGCGTGTCCGAGGCGGTCAAGGCCAAGATGGACGAGCTGCAGCCCAGCTTCCCGCAGGGCGTCACCTGGTTCACGCCGTACGAGAGCACCACCTTCGTCAAGATCTCGATCGAGGAAGTGGTCAAGACCCTGGCCGAGGCGATCGTGCTGGTGTTCCTGGTGATGCTGGTGTTCCTGCAGAACTTCCGCGCCACCATCATCCCCACCCTGGTCATCCCGGTGGCGCTGCTGGGCACCTTCCTGGGCATGTGGGCGATCGGCTTCACCATCAACCAGCTGACCCTGTTCGCGATGGTGCTGGCGATCGGCATCGTGGTCGACGACGCGATCGTGGTGATCGAGAACGTCGAACGCATCATGTCCGAGGAGCACCTGGCGCCGAAGGCGGCCACGCACAAGGCGATGACCCAGATCACCGGCGCGGTGGTGGCCATCACCGTGGTGCTGGCGGCGGTGTTCATTCCGTCGGCGATGCAGCCCGGCGCGGCCGGCGCGATCTACAAGCAGTTCGCGATCACCATCGCCATGTCGATGGCGTTCTCCGCCTTCCTGGCGCTGAGCTTCACCCCTGCGCTGTGTGCGGCGTTCCTCAAGCCCACCCACAACGACAACCCGAACTGGGTCTACCGCACCTTCAACAAGTACTACGACAAGCTGGCGCACCGCTACGTCGGCGCGGTGGGCAACACCATCCGCCGCGCGCCGCGCTGGATGGCGGTGTTCGCCCTGCTGGTGGTGCTGTGCGGCTTCCTGTTCACGCGCATGCCGGGCAGCTTCCTGCCGGAAGAGGACCAGGGCTTCGCGCTGGCGATCGTGCAGCTGCCGCCGGGTGCGACCAAGACCCGCACCAACGAGGTGTTCGCGCAGATGCGCGGCGTGCTGCAGCAGCAGAAGGCGGTCGAAGGCATGCTGCAGGTGGCCGGCTTCAGCTTCCTGGGCCGCGGCGAGAACGTGGGCATGGGCTTCATCCGGCTCAAGCCCTGGGACGAGCGCGACATCGCCGCCGGCGACCTGATCCAGCAGTTGAACGGGATGTTCTACGGCATCAAGGACGCGCAGATCTTCGTGGTCAACCTGCCCACGGTGAACGGCCTGGGCCAGTTCGGCGGCTTCGACATGTGGCTGCAGGACCGCAGCGGCCAGGGCGAGGAAGCCCTGCTGCAGGCACGCAACATCGTGCTCGGCAAGGCCGCGCAGCGCCAGGACACCCTGGCCGGCGTGCGTCCGAACGGCCTGGAGAACTCGCCGCAGCTGCAGTTGAAGGTGGACCGCGTGCAGGCGCAGTCGATGGGCCTGTCGGTCAACGACATCTACCAGTCGATCCAGCTGATGCTGGCGCCGGTGTACGTCAACGACTTCTTCTACGAAGGCCGCATCAAGCGCGTCAACATGCAGGCCGACGCGCCGTTCCGCACCGGTCCGGAGTCGCTGCGTAACTTCTACGTGCCCAGCAGCACCGCCTCCGATAGCAGCGGCCTGCCGCAGATGATCCCGCTGAGCACGGTGGTGAGCTCGGACTGGATCTACAGCTCGCCGTCGCTGAGCCGCTACAACGGCTACTCGGCGATCAACATCGTCGGCAACCCGGCGCCGGGCGGCAGTTCCGGCCAGGCGATGAGCGCGATGGAGGACATCGTCAACAACGACCTGCCGCCGGGCTTCGGCTTCGACTGGAGCGGCATGTCGTACCAGGAAATCATCGCCGGCAACACCGCCACGCTGCTGCTGGTGCTGTCGATCGTGGTGGTGTTCCTGTGCCTGGCGGCGCTGTACGAAAGCTGGTCGATCCCGGTGTCGGTGCTGCTGGTGGTGCCGATCGGCGTGCTCGGCGCGGTGGCGTTCTCGCTGCTGCGCGGCCTGCCCAACGACATCTACTTCAAGATCGGCCTGATCACGGTGATCGGCCTGGCCGCCAAGAACGCGATCCTGATCGTCGAGTTCGCGGTGGAGCAGCGGGCGATGGGCAAGACCCTGCGCGAGGCCGCGGCCGAGGCGGCGCACCTGCGTTTCCGCCCGATCCTGATGACCTCGTTCGCCTTCATCCTCGGCGTGCTGCCGATGGCGATCTCCACCGGCGCCGGCGCCAACGCCCGCCACGCCATCGGTACCGGCGTGATCGGCGGCATGCTGTTCGCCACCGTGCTGGGCGTGCTGTTCATCCCGCTGTTCTTCGTGATGGTGCGGCGCATGCTCGGCGACAAGCTGGACGAGCCGTCGAAGGAGTTCACGCAGATGCAGGAAGCCGGCCTGGCGCGGCATCAGCCGGATCGCTGAGGAGCCGGGATTGGGGATTGGGGATTCGGGAGTGGGGATTCGTCGGTCGAGTCCCGCTCCCGGTCCTGATACCTCTCTGTAGAAACAAACAAAAAGCGGCCGCAAGGCCGCTTTTTGTTGTCCGGGAATCTGGTCGGGAAGCGCGACCCAACACCCCATGCAGGCGGAGCGCTCCTTGAAGGCTGAGCGCTCCTTGTGGGAGGGACTTCAGTCCCGACGCATTGCAGCCCGAACGCCACTCATCCCTTTTCCACAAAAAGAAAAAAGCGGCCTTGCGGCCGCTTCTCCTGATGCCTCAACCGATTCGGGAACCGGCGAATCCCCAATTCCGAATCCCCACTCCCGGCCTCACCGCAACCCGGTCTCGTTACGCGCGATCACCAGGCGCTGGATCTCGCTGGTGCCTTCGTAGATCTCGGTGATCTTGGCATCGCGGAAGTAACGCTCCAGCGGCATCTCCTTGGAATAGCCCATGCCGCCGTGGATCTGCACCGCCTGGTGGGTGATCCACATCGCCGCCTCGGAGGCGGTCAGCTTGGCCACCGAGGCCTCGGTGGTGAAGCGCTGGCCCTGCCCCTTCAGCCAGGCCGCGCGCAAGGTCAGCAGCAGCGCCGCGTCCAGCTTGCACTTCATGTCGGCGATCTTGGCCTGGGTCATCTGGAACGCGCCGATCGGCGAACCGAACGCCTTGCGCTCCTTCACGTACTCCAGGGTGGCCTCGTAGGCGGCGCGGGCCAGGCCGATCGCCTGCGAGGCGATGCCGATGCGGCCGGCGTCGAGCACGCTCATCGCGATCTTGAAGCCCTCGCCCGGCGTGCCCAGCACCTCGTCGGCGCTGGCCACGTAGTCCTGGAACTCGATCTCGCAGGTGGCCGAGGCGCGGATGCCGAGCTTGGGCTCGGTCTTGCCGCGGTGGAAGCCGGGCTTGTCGGTGTCGACCACGAAGGCGGTGATGCCGCGCGCGCCCTTGTCCGGCTCGCTCATCGCGAACAGCACGATGTACTTGGCGACCGGGCCGGAGGTGATCCAGCTCTTCTTGCCGTTGATGACGAAGCTGCCGTCGTCCTGGCGCACCGCGCGGCACCGCATCGCGGTGGCGTCGGAGCCGGATTGCGGCTCGGTCAGCGCGAAGGCGCCGATCTCGCGACCTTCGGCGATGGCGCGCACGTACTTCTGCTTCTGTTCCTCGTTGCCGTTCTTGAGGATGCCGGCGCAGAACAGCGAGTTGTTGACCGACATGATGGTCGAATGCGCCGCATCGCCAGCGGCGATCTCGACCATCGCCAGCACATAGGCGATCGGGTCCATGCCGGCGCCGCCGTACTCTTCCGGCACCTCGATGCCCATCAGCCCGTTCTCGCCCAGCAGGCGGATGTTCTCCAGCGGGAATTCGCCGGCACGGTCGTGGTGCTCGGCGCTGGGGGCGATGCGCTCCTGGGCGATGCGCCGCGCCACGTCCTGGATCATCAATTGCTCTTCGGTAAAGCTGAAATCCACGTCGAACCCCTCCCGGGCATATTGGTCCGGCCATTGTAGCCGTGCCGACCATACGCCGGCGTGTGCAACTTGACCGGAACCGCCGCGCGGACCAAAATATCTCTATATCGCGATAGGAAGATATTTATGGATCTGGAGGACTGGTCGTCCCGGCTGAAGGTCTTCGCCGACGCCACCCGCGTGCGCCTGCTGGCACTGCTGGAACAGGAGGAACTGACCGTGGCCGAGTTGTCGGCCATCACCCGCCTGGCGCAGCCGCGGGTCTCGACCCACCTGGCCAAGCTCAAGGAGGCCGGGCTGGTGCGCGACCGCCGCGCCGGCGTGTCGGCCTATTATCGCTTCGACGAGACCCTGCTGGACCCGGCCCAGCGCGCGCTGTGGCTGGCGCTGAGCACCGGCAGCGACGACCCGCTGCTGCGCCAGGACGCCGAGCGCGTGGCCGCGGTGCTGGCCAACCGCGCCGCCGACCAGAACTGGGCCGACTCGGTGGCCGGCGACATGGAGCGCCACTATTCGCCCGGCCGCACCTGGGAAGCGCTGGCACGCACCGCCCTGCCGCTGCTGGAGACCGGCGACGTGCTCGACATCGCCTCCGGCGACGGCGTGCTGGCCGAACTGGTGGCGCCGCACGCACGCCGCTATGTCTGCATCGACACCAGCGCACGGGTGGTGGCCGCGGCCAGCGAACGCCTGCGCCGGCTCGGCAACGTGGAAGTGCGCGAAGGCGACATGCATGCCCTGCCCTTCGCCGATGCCAGCTTCGACCTGGTGGTGATGATGCATGCCCTGACCTATGCGACCAAGCCGGCGCAGGCGGTCTGCGAATCGGCGCGGGTGCTGCGCCCGGGCGGCCGCCTGCTGCTGTGCAGCCTGGCGCGCCACGAGCACAAGGCCGCGGTGCAGGCCTACGGCCACGTCAACCTCGGCTTTTCGGCCAAGGAACTGCGCAAGTTCGTCGGCAAGGCCGGGCTCGAAGTCTCCAGCCTGGAAACCGTGACCCGCGAGAAGCGCCCGCCGCACTTCGAAGTGATTTCGTTGATTGCTGGGAAGCCGGGATTGGGGAGTGGGGATTCGGGATTGGAGAAGGCAAAAGCCAAGGCGGAGGCAGGAGCATGAGTCGCGCGGCTGTTTCACCAATCCCCAATGCCCAATCCCCAATCCCGGGCCTGCACTGGCTAAACTCAGAGCGCACGCAAAAACTGCTGCAGGCCCTGTCCGAACGCATCCTGATCATCGATGGGGCGATGGGCACGATGATCCAGCGCCATGGGCTGCAGGAGGCCGATTACCGCGGCGAGCGCTTCGCCGAGGGCTACGACGCGCAGGCCGGGCACGTGCACGGCCCCGGCTGCGACCACGCGCCGCAGGGCCACGACCTGAAGGGCAACAACGACCTGCTGCTGCTGACCCGCCCGGAGGTGATCGCCGAGATCCACCGCGCCTACCTCGATGCCGGCGCCGACCTGCTCGAGACCAATACCTTCAACGCGACGTCGATCAGCCAGGCCGACTACCACCTGGAACACCTGGTCTACGAACTCAACAAGGCCGGCGCGCAGGTCGCGCGTGCCTGCTGCGACGCGGTCGAAGCGCTGACGCCGGACAAGCCGCGGTTCGTGATCGGCGTGCTCGGCCCGACCAGCCGCACCGCCTCGATCAGCCCGGACGTCAACGACCCCGGCTTCCGCAACACCAGCTTCGACGAACTGCGCGCCACCTACCGCGAGGCCATCGACGGCCTGATCGACGGCGGCGCCGACACGCTGATGGTGGAGACCATCTTCGACACGCTCAACGCCAAGGCCGCGCTGTACGCGATCGAGGAAGTGTTCGACGCGCGCGGCGGGCGCCTGCCGGTGATGATCTCCGGCACCATCACCGACGCCTCCGGCCGCACCCTGTCCGGGCAGACCGCCGAGGCGTTCTATGCCTCGGTCGCGCACGGGCGGCCGCTGTCGGTCGGACTGAACTGCGCGCTCGGCGCCAAGGACCTGCGCCCGCACGTGGAGACCCTGGCGCGCATCGCCGATGGCTACGTCAGCGCGCATCCCAACGCCGGCCTGCCCAACGCCTTCGGCGAGTACGACGAGACCCCCGAGGAAATGGCGGCGACGCTGCGCGAGTTCGCCGAGTCCGGGCTGCTGAACCTGGTCGGCGGCTGCTGCGGCACCACCCCGGCGCACATCCGCGCCATCGCCGAGGCGGTCCGCGGGCTGCCGCCGCGCGTGCCGCTGGCGGCGCCA
>NZ_AQOI01000048.1:0-10012 GCF_000364665.1 Xanthomonas sp. SHU 199 | reverse complement strand
TCGAAGCGAGCCGGCCATATTAGCCGACTTTTTCACTTCGTCAACACCTTTTTGAAGAGGTTTTTGACGCCCTTGCCGCGTTGCCGTGAAGGCGTTGCGTCAGGGGAGGGAAAGTATGGCCTCAAATCGCCCGCTTGGGAAGAGGGCGTGAAAACTTTTTTCACTCTCCCGTCGCGGCAAGCCTGATGGTGGTCATCAGGCCCCGCTGGGGCCATCCCTACCTGGAAGTAGCGACGCCTCTGTCGGTAGGCAGACCGACTACAGGTCGACCGCTATCTATATAGAGCATGCACCGCACGCATGCCCTCGGGCTCCCGCCGCTGCGGACCAGCCGCAGTGGCCGGGTGCGGCCTCACCCGGCGATCAGTTGCACCCGGGCAAACGTCCGCTTGCCGACCTGCAGCACGCCTTCGAAGCCCGGCGCGAAGCTCTGCTGCGGATCCTCGACCACCTCGCCAGCCACGCGCACCGCCCGCTCCTTGAGCTTGCGACTTGCCTCGGAGTTGCTGGCGGTCAGCCCCGCGGCGGTCAGCAGCGCGGCGATCCGCAGGCCTTCCGCCGGCACGGCGACCTGCTGCAGCGGCAAGGCGCTGGTGTCGCCCTGCCCGGTTACCACGGCGTGCCAGCCGACGATGGCCTGCTCGGCGGCGGCGGCATCGTGGAAGCGGGTGGTCAATTCGCGCGCCAGGCGCAGCTTCACTTCGCGCGGATGCAGACTGCCGGCCTGCACCTGCTGGCGCAGCGCCTGCGCTTCGTTCACGCCGATCTCGAAGGACAGCAGTTCGATCCAGCGCCACATCAGCTCGTCGCCGATCTTCATGGTCTTGGTGACGATGTCGATCGCCGGTTCGCTGATGCCGATGTAGTTGCCCAGCGACTTGGACATCTTGTTGACCCCGTCCAGGCCCTCCAGCAGCGGCATGGTCAGCACGATCTGCGCCGGCTGCCCGTAGTGCTCCTGCAGGCCGCGGCCCATCAGCAGGTTGAACTTCTGGTCGGTGCCGCCCAGTTCGACGTCGGCCTTCAGCGCCACCGAGTCGTAGCCCTGCACCAGCGGGTACAGGAACTCGTGGATGGCGATGGACTGCTGCGCCGCGTAGCGCTTGGCGAAGTCGTCGCGCTCGAGCATGCGCGCCACGGTGTGCTGGCCGGCCAGGCGGATCATGTCGGCCGCGCTCATCTGCCCGAACCATTCGGAGTTGAAGCGGACCTCGGTGCGCTCCCGGTCCAGCACCTTGAACACCTGCTCCTCGTAGGTGCGGGCGTTGGCCAGCACGTCCTCGCGGGTCAGCGGCTTGCGGGTGACGTTCTTGCCGGTGGGGTCGCCGATCATCCCGGTGAAGTCGCCGATCAGGAAGATCACCTGGTGTCCCAGGTCCTGGAACTGGCGCATCTTGTTCAACAGCACGGTGTGACCGATGTGCAGGTCCGGCGCGGTGGGATCGAAGCCGGCCTTGATCCGCAGCGGGCGGCCGCTGCGCAGGCGGGCCTCCAGTTCTTCACGCTTGAGGATTTCGTCGGCACCGCGGCCGATCAGGACAAGGGACTCTTCGATCGTGGACAAAACAGGAACTCCGGCGAGTGGCTTCAACAAACGTGAATGGCGTTAAGAGCGAGTTAACCGTGCAGCCAGGTGAAAATTCGAGCCGGCTCAATGGTTTGACGCGCTGTGGAACGATGTTTATGGTAGCCGAGTTTTGAGCTCGCGCTTCGGGCTCGTGAGGAAGCCTTGATGCCCAACAGTGATCAGGAACGCGCGCGCCGGCAGCGGTTCCAGCAACGCCTTCACGTTCTCCACGACACTGCGCTGCATCGCAAGTTGAAGGAACATCTTCCCGCCGGCCGCTGGACGCGCCGCCACTGGATCCACGCCAGCCTGTTCGCCACCATCGGTGCGATGGTCGCCACGATCGTCCCGGGCTTTTCCAACGCCATCGACGTGCCGCTGCAGACCACGCAGGCGACGCTGGCGCTGCCGTTGCCGCCGATCTCGCTTGCCCAGCAACAGCAGGCCGCGATCACCGACAACTGGCAGGTGGTGCGGATCGAGTCCGGGCAGACCCTGGGCTCGGTGTTCGAGAAGCTCGGCCTCCCCGCCACGGTGATGCAGCGGGTGCTGGACCATCCGGGCACCCATGACGCGCTGACCAAGCTGCGCCCGGGCGCGGAAATCGGCTTCGACCTGGCGACGACCGGCGACCTGCGCGCCCTGCGCTTCGACCGCGATGCCACCCATCGGGTGGAACTGTCGCTGCTGGACGACGACATCAAGGAAAAGGTGATCGAGCGCGAGACCAGCACGCGCACCGTGGTCACCAGCGGCGAGATCACTAGCTCGCTGTACGTGGCCGCACGCAAGGCCGGACTGTCGCCGTCGGCGATCGCGACGATGACCGACGAGATCTTCAAGTACGACATCGACTTCGACAAGGACCTGCAGCCGGGCGACCGCTTCAGTGTGGTCATGGACGAGACCTGGCGCGAAGGCGAGCGCATCGACACCAGCAAGATCCTGGCGGCGACCTTCACCACCCGCGGCAAGACCTACAGCGGCTTCCGCTTCGAGCGCGGCGGCAAGCCGGCCGAGTACTTCGACGTGACCGGGCGGCCGCTGAAGAAGAGCTTCATCCGCATGCCGGTGTCCTACAGCCGCATCAGCTCCACCTTCGGCGCGCGCAAGCACCCGGTGCTGGGCACCATGCGCATGCACAAGGGCATCGACTACGCGGCGCCGACCGGCACCCCGATCATGGCCGCCGGCGATGCACGGGTGCAGTTCGTCGGCACCCAACGCGGCTACGGCAACGTGGTGATCCTGGATCACGGCAAGGGCTACAGCACGCTGTACGGGCACATGTCGCGCTTCGGCGGGATCAAGGCCGGCCAGCGCATCAACCAGGGCACGGTGATCGGCTACGTCGGCATGACCGGCATGGCCACCGGTCCGCACCTGCACTACGAATTCCGCGTGGACGGGGTGCAGCGCAATCCGGCCTCGGTAACGATGCCGCCGCCGACCCCGCTGGCCGGCGCCGAACTGGCCGCGTTCCGTGCGCAGACCTCGCCGGCGCTGGCACGCATCCAGCGCGTGGAGAAGCTGATCTACGCCGATGCCGGCGAGCCAGGGGCGAAGAAGAAGAAGGTCGTCGCCTCGTCCAAGGCCGCCACGTCGCACGACGCCGGCTGAGCACCGGCAGCCGGTTCCGCCGCGCCGCGCATTGACGGGCGGCGGCGCCTGGCCCACGCTGCGGCGCCGACCGCCGCCTGGTGTCTTGCATGCCCTCGCCTTCCGCCGTTCCCGACGACGCCCTGTTCCTGGGCCTGATGTCCGGCACCAGCGCCGACGGCATCGATGCCGCGCTGGTGCGCTTCGGTCACGACGGCAACCCGCATCTGCAGTTGGGCCGCACCTATGCCTGGGCACCGCAGCAGCGCGCGGCGCTGATCGCGCTAGGCGAAGGCGGCGACATCGCCTCGCTGGACGCGCTGGGCCAGCTCGATGCCGAGGTCGCGATCGCCTTCGCCGAGGCGGCGTTGCGCCTGCTCGACGACGCCGGGGTGACGCCGGCCGCGGTCCGCGCGATCGGGTCGCACGGGCAGACCGTGCGCCATCGCCCGCTGGCCGACCCCGCTTTCACCTGGCAGCTCGGCGACGGCAACCGCATCGCCGAACTGACCGGCATCGCCACGGTCTGCGACTTCCGCCGCCGCGACGTCGCCGCTGGCGGCCATGGCGCGCCGCTGATGCCGGCCTTCCACGCGGCGATGCTGGGGGCCGCGCACGAAGACCGGGCCGTGCTCAACCTCGGCGGCATCGGCAACCTGACCTTGCTGCCGGCGCACGGCGCGGTGCGCGGGTTCGACACCGGCCCGGCCAACGCACTGCTCGATGCCTGGTGCCAGCGCCATCGCGGCCAGCCCTACGATGCGGGCGGCGCGTTCGCCGCCAGCGGCGCGGTCGACGCCGACCTGTTGCAGCGCCTGCTGGCCGATCCGTGGTTCGCGCTGCCGCCGCCCAAGAGCACCGGGCGCGAGCAGTTCCACCTGCGCTGGCTGGAAGCCTGCCTGGACACGCCGTCGCCGGCGCCGGCCGCGGTGCAGGCGACGCTGTTGGAACTGACCGCGGCCACCGTCGCCGACGCGCTGCTGGCGCAGCAGCCGGCGACCCGGCAGTTGCTGGTGTGCGGCGGCGGCGTGCACAACCCGCTGTTGCTGGCGCGGCTGCAGGCGCGCTTGCCGGGGGTGCAGGTGCACTCGACCCAGGCGCAGGGCCTGGACCCGGACTACATCGAAGCGATGGGCTTCGCCTGGCTGGCGCGACAGACCCTGGCCGGGCTGCCGGGCAACCTGCCGTCGGTCAGCGGCGCGCGCGGGCCGCGCATCCTCGGCGCGATCCACCCCGCGTAAGCGAGGCGTCGGGATTCAGAAGCCGCTGCCGGCCGGCAGCGCGCGCAAGGCCGCGATCGCCTCCGAGAGCGCATCCACCTCGCGGTGCTCGAACCCGCTGCGCACGTCGTGCTCGCTGGAGAACAGGCCCTGCTCGATCAGCGCCAGCACCGCCTGGCGCTGGGTCCAGCCGCGCGCGACGGCGATGCGGCGTATGCGTTCGAGCAGGAACGGGTCGATATCGCGCAACACAAGGTCGCTCATGCGGACTCCCGGGCGGCGGCGCACGCGTGCGCCGTTGCCCATCATCCCCGTCCGGGGACGGCCTTTCAATCGCTGGACGGCAATGGCTGTGAGGGAGTTGCGGATGCGCGCCTCGTACACACGCGGCTGCTATGGCCGAGAAACCCAGCGGTCAGGGCGTTTTCTGCACGCCCTCCTCTTCCCTCATTCGTGGCTCACGCCAGATGAGCCAGATGATCATCGGTAACGCAAGGATGCCAATCGCAGCGGTATAGACAAAGAACGGAGGATAGCCCCAGGCGTCCACGATCTTGCCCCATTGACTGGCGATCGACTTGGCGGGAAGGCTCCACAGGGTTCCGAACAGAGCGTATTGCGTCGCCGTGTAGTTCGGACTGGTCAGCGATGACATGTAAGCGATGAAGGCCGTCCCGGCGATACCGTTGGCCACGTTGTCGGCGCTGATCGCAGTCGCCAGCCAGGCGATCCCGGGGTGGATGCTGGCGATATGCGCGTAGATCAGGTTGGCGCCACTAAGCAGGACCAATCCGATCAGCAACGTCCGCGCTATGCCGTAACGACGGACCAGGATGCCTGCCAGAAAAGCGCCGACGATCGTCATGAGGATCCCATAGACCTTGGAGACCAATGCGATCTGTTCCAGCGTAAACCCCATGTCCAGATAGAACGTATTGGCCGCAACGCCCATCGTGGTGTAGTTGAGTCGGTAGGTGATCACCAGGGAAAGGGACAAGATGCCCACCTTCCAGCCCATCCGCGCGAAGAAGTCGACGAACGGGCAGATCACGGCACCGATGCACCAAGCAACCGTCGCTCTGATCCACGCCGGCCAACGCTGCGCGCGCGTGCGGAGCGCCTCCACCATGGGTTCGATCGGACGTATTGGACCGCTGGTGCCCGTCATGGGTTCGGCAATGCAGAGCGTCGTGACAAGACCGACCAATCCGCAGACCGCCATGATCAGGTAGGACGCCTTCCAGCCCAGTTCTGCCGCCAAGGTCAGGGCACCGGCGCCGGTACAGATCAGCGCCAACTGGTAGCCAGCCTGATAGGCGGCGACCATCGCGCCTTGCGTATCAGCCTGAGCCGCCTCGATTCGATAGGCGTCCACGACAATGTCCTGGGTTGCCGCGGCGAAAGCAGTGCAGACGGCAAGCAATGCCACCGCGCGCGCGTCCAGCGCGGGATTGGCCAGCGCGAGTGCGACCAGGCCGGCAACGACGCCGATCTGTGCAACCAGCATCCAGCTACGCCGCCGACCAAGTCGCGAGAGAACCGGGATCGGCAGACGGTCCACGATCGGCGACCAGAAGTACTTCAACGAGTACGCCAGCCCGACCAGACTGAAGTAGCCGATGGTGGTCCGGTCGATGCCGGCCTGGCGCAGACGCGCCGACAGCGTGGTCAGCACCAATGCGAACGGCAGCCCCGAGGAAAATCCCAGAAACAGCATCGCCCGCACCCGCGGGTTGGCGTATACGTCCAGCGACCGCCACCAAGCGCCCAGTGCTCCGATCACGTGCGGTAGTCCACCGTGAACGGCGCGTGGTCGGAGAAGCGCTGCGCGGTATAGATCGAACAGCCCTGCAGGCGCTCGCGCAGGGTCGGGGTGACGAACTGGTAGTCGATGCGCCAACCGACGTCGTTGGCGCGCGCCGCGCCGCGGTTGCTCCACCAGGTGTAGTCCTGGCCGTCCGGATGCAGCGCGCGGTAGGCGTCGACCCAGCCGCGGCCGCTGGCCGGGTCGGCCTCGTCGGCGCGGTCGGCGCACAGGCCGTTGAGCCAGTCGCGCTCGGCCGGCAGGCAGCCGGAATTCTTCTGGTTCGACTTCCAGTTCTTGATGTCCAGCGCCGAGCGCACGATGTTCCAGTCGCCGCACAGCACGTAGTCGCGGCCGCTGTGCAGCCACTCCACCAGGATCGGCCGCAGCCAGTCCATGACCTGGAACTTGTAGCCCTGGCGCAGCTCGCCGGAGGACCCGGAAGGAATATAGAAGGACACCACGCTCAGGTTGCCGAAGCGCGCCTCGATGTAGCGGCCCTCCTCGTCGAACTCGGGCCAGCCCAGCGCGGTCCGCACCTCGTCCGGCTCGCGCTTGCTGTAGATGGCCACGCCGCTGTAGCCCTTCTTGGTGCTGGCGTCGCGGAACCAGACCCGGTAGCCGTCCGGCAGGAACGCCGGCCCGGCCAGCTGATGCTCCTGCGCCTTGGTCTCCTGCACGCACAGCACATCCGCCTGCTGGGTGGCGAACCACTCGAAAAAGCCCTTGGTGGCGGCCGACCGCAGGCCGTTGGCGTTGAAGCTGATGATGCGCATGGAAGAGCCGGGAATGGGGAAAGGGGAATAGGGAATGGTGAAAAGCATAGCGGTTGTTCCGTCTTCGCGGTCCTGCTGGGGTACGCTTTATCGATTCCCTATTCCCGTTTCCCCATTCCCGGCCCCCCAATGACCGACTACCGGCACCGTTTCCTGCAACTGGCCCTGGACGTGGAGGCGCTGCGCTTCGGCGAGTTCACGCTGAAGTCCGGGCGCCTCAGTCCGTATTTCTTCAACGCCGGCCGCTTCGACTCCGGCGCCAGCATGGCGCGGCTGGCGGCGTGCTACGCCGATGCGGCCGACGCCGCCGGGCTCGACTTCGACCTGTTGTTCGGCCCGGCCTACAAGGGCATTCCGCTGGCGACGGCGGTGGCCTGCGAATACGCGCGGCGCGGGCGCGACCTGCCGCTGGCGTTCAACCGCAAGGAAGCCAAGGCGCACGGCGAAGGCGGCAGCCTGATCGGCGCGCCGCTGGCCGGCCGCCGGGTGCTGATCGTGGACGATGTGATCACCGCCGGCACCGCGATCCGTGAAGCGCTGGGCATCATCCGCGCCGCCGGCGGCGAACCGGCCGCGATCCTGGTCGCGCTGGACCGCCAGGAGATCGCCGCCGAGGACGACCGCCGCTCGGCGGCGCAGGCGGTGGCCGCCGAGGCCGGCGTTCCTGTGGTCTCGGTCGCGCATCTGGGCGATCTGCTTGCATTCATCGACGGAAACGCAGACCTTGTCGGCTTCCGCGAACCGCTGCTGGCCTACCGGGCCCGCTACGGCTGCGCTTCGTCTGGCTGACAGCAGGGGGCTGCCACGATGCCGATCCGATCACGCACTCGCGTCCTGCCGGCGCTGTTGGCGCTGCTCGCCTTGCCGGCCGCCGCGCAACAGGCGTCGGCGCCGTCCAAGAAGCTGTACTGCTGGAACCAGGGCGGCCAACGTACCTGCAGCGATGCGTTGCCGCCGGAAGCGGTGAACCAGGCACGCGACGAGTTCAACGCCACCAGCGGCATGCGCAGCGCCGAGGTCGGGCGTGCGCTGAACGCCGAGGAACGCGCCGCGGCCGCCGCCGACGCCGCGCAGCAGCGCGCCGACCAGGCCGCGCTGGAGACGCGCAAGCGCACCGACCAGGCGATGCTGCTGTCGTACCAGACCGAGGACGAACTGCGCCGGGTGTTCGCCGAGCGCATCGGCATCGTCGACAACAACATCCAGACCGCGCGCTACAACGTGGAGAGCCTGCGCCAGGGCCTGATCGGCCTGCTGTCCGGCGCCGGCGCGCGCGAGCTGGCCGGGCAGAGCGTGCCGGCCAAGACCGCCGACGACGTGCAGCAGCGGCACCGCGCCCTGCTGTGGCAACTGCGCATGCAGAAGAACTTCGAACAGCAGCGGCTCGGCCTGGATCAGGAAATCGAGGACGTGCTGCAGCGCTATCGCGCGGCCCGGGGCAACGGCCCGGCACAGTCCGCGACCACCGCCGGCGGCTGAGCCATCGCACACGCCGGCGCCCGGACCAGGCCGGGCCCGCGACGCCGCCTCAGAAGGTCGGCGCCAGGCCCGGCAGCACGGCCTGCAGCTGGGCGCGGAACAGCGCCTTGATCCGCTCCAGCGCCGCCGCGTTGTCGGCTTCGAAGCGCAGCACCAGCACCGGCGTGGTGTTGGAGGCGCGCACCAGGCCCCAGCCATCCGGGAAGTCGGCGCGCAGCCCGTCGATGGTCAGCAGCCGCGCGCCGGCGAACGGCGAGCCCTCCTGCTGCGCCTGGGCGACCAGCTCGGCGACCAGCGCATGCGCGTCCTGCCCGTCCACCGGCAGCTTGATCTCCGGCGTGGCCACGCTGTCGGGCAGTTCGGCCAGCACTTCCGACGGCGATCCCTCGCGCTGTGCCAGGATCTCCAGCAACCGTGCCGCCGCGTACAGGCCGTCGTCGAAGCCGTACCAGCGCTCCTTGAAGAAGAAGTGGCCGCTCATCTCGCCGGCCAGTTCGGCATCGGTCTCGCGCATCTTCGCCTTGATCAGCGAATGCCCGGTCTTCCAGACCAGCGGGCTGCCGCCGTTGCGCAGCACGTAGTCGGACAGCTTGCCGGTGCACTTGACGTCGTAGATCACCAGCGCGCCGGGGTTGCGTTGCAGCACGTCGGCGGCGAACAGCATCAGCAGGCGGTCCGGGTAGATCACCGTGCCTTCCTTGGTGACCACGCCGAGGCGGTCGGCGTCGCCGTCGAAGGCCACGCCGAGGTCGGCATCGAAGCGCCGCACCGTCTGCACCAGATCCTCGAGGTTGTGCGGCTCGCTGGGGTCGGGATGGTGATTGGGGAAGGTGCCGTCGACGTCGCAGTACAGCGGCACGACCTCGGCACCGATCGCTTCCAGCAGGCGCGGCGCCAGTTCGCCACCGACGCCGTTGCCGGCATCGGCCACCACCTTGAGCGGGCGGTCCAACTGCACGTCGTCGGCGATACGCTGGATGTAGTCGTCGCCGACATCGCGCTGCTGCAGCCGGCCCGGCTCCTCGGCCGTGGGCAGGCGGCCGGCGCTGATCCGCGCGTACAGGTCGGCGATGGCGGCGCCGGACAGGGTCTCGCCGCCGACCACGATCTTGAAGCCGTTGTAGTCGGCGGGGTTGTGGCTGCCGGTCACCGCCACGCAGCTGCCGGCGCGCAGGTGATAGGCGGCGAAGTAGACCACCGGGGTCGGCGCCAGGCCGATGTCGGTGACGTGGCAGCCGGCGCGGCGCAGACCTTCGATCAGTGCGGCCGACAGCTCCGGCCCGGACAGGCGGCCATCGCGGCCGACCACCACCTCGTTGAGCCCCTGCTCCTGCATCACCGCGCCGATCGCCTGGCCGATCAGCCCCGCGACCTGCGGGCTGAGGTCGCGCCCGACCACGCCGCGGATGTCGTAGGCGCGGAAGATCTCCGGCGCCACCGTGAACGCCGGCACCGGCTTGGCCGGCGCGGTCTCCTCGGCGGTGGACGAAGGCGGCGGGGGCGGCTCCTGGCGTTGCAGGCTCTGCTGCAGGGTGTGTTCTTCGGCCACCGCCGGGCCGGCGCGGCA
>NZ_AQOI01000047.1:0-1424 GCF_000364665.1 Xanthomonas sp. SHU 199 | reverse complement strand
TCTTACACACGCTACGCTGACGACCTTACTTTCTCGTTCGATAGGCCACTTACTCAACTTCGTAGCGTGGCCATTTTAGACGATGAAGGGAAACCCCTGGTCGGCGCATCAATTTCAGAAATTGTGACTTCGGAGGGATTTTCCATAAACATGGAAAAGCTCCGAATCGCCACCAAGGGAAGCAGGAAGACAGTCACTGGACTCGTTGTAAATGAAAAGGTCAATGTCAAACGCCCTTGGTACTTTGCGCTAGAGTCTACGATATACGCAATGGAGAAGTTTGGAGTTGATGAAGTCGCTGCTCAGAAATTTCCTGAGGAGAAAACTCCAGGAGTCGCGCCAGCTAGGCTGCTTCGACAGATTCACGGAAAAGTTTCGTACCTCAGTATGGTACGCGGCAAAGGAGATTGGCTTGCTTCAGATATCGCCCACCGCTTCAACAAGCTTCACGAAACTTTGCAGTTGAGAGTGCCTAGTGTAGAGCTGATCAGTCAACTAGTTCGTCGGGCGCGGGGAGTTCACATCGTCAACGCCAGTACTGATCCGCTGTTTGTATTCGATCTAGGCCAAAGCCAAGGGACAGCATTCACCACTTCCTCTGGAATAATGGTGACCGCCGCTCACGTCGTAGAGCGTGACGACACAAAAACTATTCTTCCTTTTGTTTATGTCATGAACGAACGAAGACTGGCCTTAGTTATTTGTGACGTTATTGCAATAGATTGGGATAGAGATATTGCCCTACTTCGCGTACGCAATGATAAACACCGACTGGATTTGGAGCGCTCACGTTACAGGCTGGGCCGAGACCCCAACCAGGGTGACAATCTAGTTACCGTAGGCTATCCAGATTATACGCGGGGCGAGCATGCCACAGCTGTGAACTCACCAGTCACGAGAGTATTTAAGAATAAGGCGACATCTGGCGCTCATGATATAAGAAAAGCCAGGGTGGACGGCCCCATCCAGAGCGGAATGAGCGGCGGACCCGCACTGGACTCGAAGTTTGAGGTTCGTGGAGTTGTACACAAGGGGGTTCTTAATCCTGGAGGCGTAGCAGAGATTATCGCTATAAGCGAAGTCCTCCGAGTCGCGCAAGCCAACGGACTGTCAGTCTGATCGTTAGGCCTGGCGGAAGGCGCCAATCCGAACCGGCGCCTTCCGCTAACGCGTCGGCGGACGCTGCACCAGGCCGGGCGCATCGGCGACGAAGGTGTCGAGCACGCCGTCGGCGACCTTGACCGGGCCGCCGAAGCGGGTGGCGCCGGGGATGGACGGGATCGCCGCGGCCTGCGCGGCGAGTTGCCCGGCGGTGGCGAAAGCTTGCTGCGCCGCCGGATCGCCCGCCAGCGCCTGGTTCAGCCCGTCCACGCTGTGGCGCAGCGCGCGGCCCCATAGCGCGGTCGCGTCCAGCCACGGCGCCA
>NZ_AQOI01000046.1:0-2825 GCF_000364665.1 Xanthomonas sp. SHU 199 | reverse complement strand
CCACCAAGCCGGGCTGCCAATGCGGAAAGTCTCTTATCAAGCTTTGCGCAAATAATGTTCGAAAGCACTGGTGAAGTTGGTGCGCCAGCGGGCATCACGCCATCCAGTGAACAGATCTGTGCAAGAATGTTGGCAACCGACCAGTCGAGTCGCAGTGGAGTTCCGAGAAAGACGCCGCGGATCCGTTGGAAGCTGATGGAGGAGAAAAAGTCTTTAAGGTCGAAATTTATAACTACCTTTCTGGTAGCGTGCGGCAGTGCATTAGTCCTTACATTTCGGCCTTTAGCGAAGCCATGCACGTTAGGCCCCATTTTATAGGCGCTGTACAACACAGGCAAAAGCTTGTGTTGAAGCTTCTTCCTTAGACGGCCAGGCGCGGAGATCAAGCGAACGCCGCCGGACTTCTTAGGAATGGTGAAGTCCGTGTACCCCCGGGACTTGTATAGGTTGTTCTTCAGTGTAGAGCCAGGAACCCCAAATAGAACTCCCAGAGAGTCATAGCTGTGAACGCATCGCAGGCTCTCAATATCCATGTATGGCGCACCTCACCGTTTTCACCCTTACAACGTGCGACATCGCGCATAACGTAACGTACGCACAGCGGCATCAGCTAACTTTGGAATTCCGTCTCAATCAGTAGACGGAGGTTAAACACCTGGTGAGGTGCGCCATGGATGGACATTACCTGAACCCCTAAGGATGTTCAATGGTGTTTGCTGCAATTCAGCAGATGGATTCGATGGCCGAGATCCTGCCCGGGAGGGAGTAGGGCTGGGCGACAACGGGCCTGGCAAGGACTAGGATTCTAGAATGATGATCAAGAGAAGGATCGACCAGGATGATTCCTATTGCTGCGACCAGCAAAGAAATTGATCGACGTGTCCACCGATTCTGCGCGCCGCCATTTGGCAACGGATTGTTACTGGATAGCGGTCACGACACTTCGGTAACCAGCGCTACGGCGACGTTCGTAAAGTTCCAGTCACGCTTCTACGTCGTGACTTGCCACCATGTCCTGTCAGCCTTCTTCAGCGCCAGTGTCAGGAACAATCGACACATCGTACCGACGCTCCACTCCGGCAGGAGTATTTACCAGCTCGGCCGGTATACGCGACAAGGAACCTATCGGTGGTGCTTCCAGAGTTGCCGAGATTTCCCCGACTCAGCAGATGTCGACAACGAGGAGGCGCTAACCGCGCTAGATAGAAAAACGCGGAACGGCCGGATATCGCAATCGCGGACGCTACCGAAATTTGGACACAGTTCCAAGATGAACGTAATGCTGAGGCGATCGATCTTGATACCTGGACCGAACCGGAATGGACGACGATACAGTCGACTTGGTTGGCATTCGGCTTTCCCGACGCGCACAAGTACGAGGACGAAGGCAAGTTGGTGGCGCCTATGCCGAGGGTGTCGGCGAGCCTAGCGACAGACTTCCCAACGCAGGAGAGGCCTACCTACATCCTTTGGTCTACGCTTACTTCGGACCATGGTTGGGGATTCAGTGGGATCAGCGGCGGCCCCGTTTTGGTTGCGCATGCCACTGACGATAAGTTCTTCTTCGTCGGCATTACGTTCGAGGGAGCACCTAGTAGGAAGGAATTGCACGAAGATGCCGAAGCGTTAGTTAGAAAGAACGATATCGTGCTGAGGGGCTACCACCTTAGTCCCATGCAATTTGGTTTGTGGCTGTCGCAACTTAAATACGGAGTGGAAGTGGATGCACTGCCAATTTAAAAGGGAAAATCTAGGGGTGGCGGAGGTCCCAATCTAGTCATGGTCTAGTGGTCCAACTGTTAGATCTACGGCTCGTCGGCCAGAGGTGGTGCGCCGCAGACGACGCTAGAGAACAGCGCTATCTCCGCGCTCCTCATCGCTTATGTGCCGAGCGCATTTGCTGATGCCCGATCGCCATGCCGCGCAGCGCACGCATTAACCGGCGATTTACACCTGCGCGCCGCATCCGGGGCACAAAGGACGCCCCGAGCGGCCAAGGTGCGTGCCATGCGAATCGCGATCATCGGCGCAGGATTCTGCGGCAACGTGCTGGCCGCGGCGCTGGCACGCCAGGGCACCGCCAGCCGCATCACCCTGGTCGGCATGGCCGACACCTTCGGCCGCGGCGTCGCCTACGGCGCGGCGCGGCCGGAGCACCTGCTGAACGTGCGCGCCAAGGACCTGGGCGTGGATCCGCAGGATCCCGGCGGCTTCGCCGCGGCGCTGCACCTGGATGCGGCGCAGGGCATGGCGTTCCTGCCACGGCTGCAGTACGGCCAGTACCTGGAGCAGCACCTGGCGGCCGCGCTGGCGGCGTCGCCGGTCGAGGTGGCGCGAGTGAGCGAGGAGGCGGTGGCGGTGGAACGCGATCCGGACGGCTTCCGCCTGTTCCTGGCCAATGGCGAGGCCGTGGTCGCCGACGTGGTGGTGCTGGCGATCGGTGCGCTGCCGCCGGCGGCGCTGCCGGGCATCGGCCCGCGCTTGGCGGTGCATCGCCGCTACATCGGTTGGCCGTGGCAGGACGGCGTGCTGGACGAGGTGCCGCCGCAGGCGCGGCTGTTGCTGGTCGGCACCGGCCTGACCATGGCCGATGTGGCCTTGACCCTGCGTCGGCGCGGACACCGCGGCCCGATCACCGCGCTGTCGCGGCGCGGCCTGGCGCCGCAGGCGCACCTGGCGGTGCCGGGCGCGCCGGTGAGCCTGCCGCCCAGCGTCGTGCAGGCGCTGCGCAGCCACGACCTGCGCGGCCTGGTGCGCAGCCTGCGCCAACTGACCACGGTGGTGGAGGACTGGCGCTGCGTGGTGGATGCGCTGCGTCCGCACCT
>NZ_AQOI01000045.1:0-11825 GCF_000364665.1 Xanthomonas sp. SHU 199 | reverse complement strand
GCCCGCCATGACGCAAGTGCTTCAGATAGCGCTGGCCGTCGACCACCGCGACCAGCGCGCCGCTGGCGGCGATGCGCCGCGCGGCGTCCTGCCGCTGCGCCGGGCTGCCGCTGGCCAGCAGGATCACCAGGCCCTGCGGCGCCCCCTGCGGATGCACCAGGGTCGTGCGCCCGTAGCCACGGGCATGCAGCGCCCCCGGCGGAAAGTAATAGCGCAGCAGTGCATAGCCGCTCAGGCCCAGCACCACGCTCGTCAACAGCAACACGCGCAGGAATTTCATCGACACGCATCCATCCCGGCCAACGCCGAGCCTCTGGACAACCACGGGAACGACGAGGCAGCGGCGGACGACGCAGACGGGTGGGCCGGAGCCCGGATCGGCGGATGCGCTGCGGAGGATGCCTCGGCGATGTGGGCTGGGATGGATGCGCGGGGTCGCACCTGCCTACCCGGAAGTTCCTGCACACCTGTGGGCCGGGGGGAGCGGCGCGCGTCACGTGGCATCGACGCGCATTGTGCGGATGCACGACATGCGCCGCAATAATGCCGTCACCTGCCTGCAAGGTTGCGGTTAAGCCAGGGCGCGTCGAACGCCGTGCGCTGGTTCAGTAGCCGTGCACCGGACGGTGCGCCTTCACCGCCATCACCAGGCCCAGCCCGGCCAGCAGCGACACCGCCGAGGTGCCGCCGTAGCTCATCAGCGGCATCGGCACGCCGACCACCGGCAGCAACCCGGAGATCATGCCGCCGTTGACCAGCACGTAGACGAAGAACGCCAGGCCGGTGGCGCCGGCCAGCAGCCGCGAGAAGGTGTCGCGCGCCTGCGAGGCGATCCACAGGCAGCGCCCGATCACGATCAGGTACAGGGTCATCACCGTGGCTACGCCGATCCAGCCGAACTCCTCGCTGAGCACGGAGAACGCGAAGTCGGTGGTCTGCTCGGGAATGAAGTTCAGGTGCGACTGCGAGCCCATGCCCCAGCCCTTGCCGTGCAGGCCGCCGGAACCGATCGCGATCTTGGACTGGATGATGTTCCAGCCGGCGCCGAGCGCGTCGTTCTCCGGGTTGAGGAACATCATGATGCGGTCCTTCTGGTAGGGCCGCAGCAACCACAGCCAGGCCACCGGCGCGGCCGCGGCGACGCCGCCGACGGCGATGCCCACCCACCACCACGGCAGGCCGGCCAGCAGCAGCACGAAGCCACCGCTGGCGGCGATCAGCACGCCGGTCCCGAAGTCCGGCTGCAGCATGATCAAGGCGGTGGGAATGCCGATGATGACCGCGCTGACCAGCACGGTCGGGATGCGCGGCGGCAGCGGCATGCGGTGCAGGTACCAGGCCACCATCATCGGCATGCTGATCTTCAGCAGCTCGGCCGGCTGCAGGTAGAACACCTTCAGGTCCAGCCACTGCCGCCCGTACTTGCCGGTGCCCAGCACGAACACCGCCAGCAGCGGCAGCATCGACAGCGCGTAGATCAGCGGGGTCCAGGCGCGCAGGCGCAGCGCCGACACCCGCGACAGGCTCCACATCGCCGCCGCACCGATGGCGAACCGCGCGCCCTGCGCCATGACGAGGTGCATGCCGCCGGCGCTCTTGAGCACCGCCAGCCCCATCGCCATCAGCGCGCCCAGGGCCAGGCACAGCGGCCAGTCCAGGGTGCGGGTGAAGCGGCCGCCGATGTCGACCAGCCAGCGCAGGAAATCCTTCATCGCTCGTCCGGAATCTCGTCGGGGATCGCCGGCGCTGCGGACTGCAGCGGTACCACCGCCGCATCCACCTCGGCCTGGCCGATCAGCACCGGGCGTTCGCCGGCGGCCAGGGCGACCGCATCGGCGGCGGCGCGCGAGCCGGGATCCTCGGCGTAGTACAGGTGGCTGCCGAACGCGGTGGCGCCGCGCAGGCTGTCCAGCGGTTCGACCCCGGGCGGCAGCCGGCCGAGCAGCCAGGCATCGAAGATCTTGCGCGCGATCGGCGCAGCGGTGCTGGCGCCGTAGCCGCCGCCTTCCACCGCGATCGCCAGGGCGATGGTCGGCCGCTCCGCCGGCGCGAAGCCCTCGAACAGCGAACGGTGGCGCAGGTGCATCGGCAGGCTGCGCGGATCGACCGCCGCCAGTCCCTTGCGGCTGACCACCTGCGCGGTGCCGGTCTTGCCGGCCATCTGGTAGGGCGCGCCGACGGTGATGGCATAGCCGCTGCCGCCCGGGCGCATGGTGTCCATCATGCCTTCGCGCACCGCCTGCAGGTTGCTGGGATTGTCGCTGATCGGCTTGCTCGGTTCCGGCTGCACCGGCGCCCACGGCTGATCGAAGGCCTGGCGCGTGGCCATCACCAGGTGCGGCGTGCGCAGTTGCCCATCGGCGAGGCCGGCGACTCCGCGCACCAGTTGCAGCGGGGTCACCTTCCAGTCGCCCTGGCCGATGGCGATGTTGACCGTGTCGCCGGGGTACCAGGCTTCCTTGCGGCTCTTGGCCTTGTACGCCGGTGAGGGCACGATGCCGCCGGTCTCGCCGACCAGGTCGATGCCGGTGGGCACGCCGAAGCCGTAGCGGGTCATGTACTGGTCGACCTTGGTGATGCCCATGTCGATGGCCAGCTTGTAGTAGTAGGTGTTCACCGACTGCGCGATCGACTTGCGCAGGTCGGTCCAGCCGTGGCCGCCGCGGTGCGAGTCGCCCCAGCCGCGGCTGACCCCGGGCAGATAGAACATGCCGGTGGAGAGGATCTTGTCCTCCGGGCGGCGGGTGCCGCTGTCCAGGCCGGCCAGGCCCATGAACGGCTTGATGGTGGAACCGGGCGCCACGCCACCCAGCACCAGGCGGTTGAACTGCGGCCGCGACGGGTCGCTGTTGAGCGCCTGGAAGTCGGCGTGGGAAATGCCGTTGACGAACAGGTTGGGGTCGTAGGACGGCAGGCTGACCATCGCCAGGATCTCGCCGGTGCGCGGATCGATGGCGATGGCCGAGCCCTGGTAGTCGCCGAACGCGGCGACCATGGCGCGCTGCAGGTCGGCGTCGATGGACAGGCGCAGGTCGGCGCCGGACTGCGCCGGCACCCGACCGACGGTGCGGATCGCGCGGCCCTGCACGTTGGTCTCGACCTGCTCGTAGCCGACCTTGCCGCGCAGTTGCTCCTCGTAATAGCGCTCCAGCCCGGACTTGCCGATGTGGGTCAGCGCCGCGTTGCCCTCGCCCAGCGTCTCCAGGTCTTTCTCGTCGATGCGGCCGACGTAGCCGATGATGTGCGCGAACAGGTCGCCGTAGGGGTAGTGCCGGGTCAGGTAGGGTTCCAGCTCCACGCCCGGGAAGCGCCAGCGGTCCACCGCGAAGCGTGCCCGCTCCTCCTCGCTGACACGCAGCTTCAGGGTGATCGGGCGGAAGCTGCGGCTGGCCTTGCGCGCGGCCTGGAAACGCTCGATGTCTTCCGGCGACAGCGCGATGACCTTGCCCAGCTCGGCCAGCAGCGCGTCCATGTCGGCGACCTTGTCCGGGGTCACGTCGAGCCGGAACGCGGGCACGTTCTCGGCCAGCAGGCGGCCGTTGCGGTCGTAGATCATGCCGCGCCCGGGCACCACCGGCCGTGGCTTGATGCGGTTGGCGTCCGAGCGGGTGGCGTAGATGTCGTGGTCCAGCACCTGCAGCTTGAAATACCAGGCGCCCAGGCCCAGCAGCGCCAGCAGCACGCACAGGAAGCCCAGCGCGGCACGGCGCCGGAACTGCTCGGCCTCGGCGTGCGGGTTCTTCTGCGCGCGGCGCGGATGCAGGGCCATGCTACTTGCTCCGCCGGCCCAGCCGCAGCGCGTCCAGCAGCACGAACAGCGGCGGCCACAGCGCCATGCCCAGCAGCGGCGCCCACCAATAGTTCCACGGCAGCGTCGGCTCGCCGACGGCCAGGTGCACCGCCGCGGCGACGATACGGTCGTTGACCAGCAGGCCGCCGATCGCCAGCGCCTGCTGCGACATCGGGAAGAAGCGGATGCGCGCGCGGAAGCGCTGCAGGATGAAGCTCAGGATCACCAGGCGCAGCGCCTGCTCGCCCAGCACCCCGCCGTACAGCAGATCGGCGAGCACCCCGACCGCGAAGGCGAAGCCCAGCCCGACCTTGTCCGGGGTCTCGATCACCCAGTACGCCACCACCAGCGCCAGCCAGTACGGCCGCAGCGGCTGCACCACCAGCGGCAACGGCATCAATCCCAGCAACAGCGCCACGATCACGCTGACCGGGAGCACCCAACCTTTGCTGCGCAGGCGGCTCATTGGCCCGTCTCCTTTGGAGCCGGGCGGGAATCGGGAATGGGGAATCGGGAATCGGATGTCGCGCGTGCCGGCTTGGTCGGCGGCGGGGTGGTCGCGTTGCCGGACGGGTGCGCGCTCGGCGACGCAGTGACCGCAGCTCCGGCTGCGGCCGGAGCCGCGCCCTGCGCTGGCTTGGTGTCACCGCCTTGCGCTGCTCCAGCCACGGGCGAGGCGCATTCCGCTGCCGCGGACGCCGGCTTCGCCAATTCCCGATTCCCGATTCCCCACTCCCGGCTCTTCAGCAACAACACATCCCGCCCGCGGTCCAGCTTCGCCGCCGGCTTCAGCTCGCCGACCAGGAAGGCGTGGGTGTCGTCCGGGCGCAGGGCGGAGATGGTGCCGACCGGGAAGCCGGCCGGGAAGCGGCCGCCCAGTCCGGAGGTGACGATCTCGTCGCCCACCTCGACCCCGGCGCTGAGCGGGATGTCGCGCAGTTCCAGGCTGCCGCCGCGGCCGTAGACGATCAGGCGCACGCCGTTGCGCGCCACTGTCACCGGCACCGCGTGGTCGG
This sequence comes from Xanthomonas sp. SHU 199, assembly GCF_000364665.1. Taxonomy (NCBI): domain Bacteria; kingdom Pseudomonadati; phylum Pseudomonadota; class Gammaproteobacteria; order Lysobacterales; family Lysobacteraceae; genus Xanthomonas; species Xanthomonas sp. SHU 199. The sequence continues at coordinate 7,019 of NZ_AQOI01000045.1, read as the reverse complement.
GGTCGGTCAGCAGCAGCACGGTGGAGTGCAGCGGCGTCACCGCGATCACCTGGCCCATCAGGCCGCCGGCGTCGATCACCGCCTGGCCGACGTGCACGCCGTCGCGGCTGCCGGCATCGAGCACCAGGCGCTGCCGGGTCGGGTCCAGGTCGATGTCCAGGATCGGCGCCAACTGCACGTCCAAGCCGCGGCGCTCGGCCACGCCCAGCAGTTCGCGCAGCTGCGCGTTGTCCAGCGCCGCGGTCTGCAGCCGGGTCAGGCGCGCCTTGGCGATCAGCAGTTCGTTGCGCAACGCGCGGTTTTCCTTGACCAGCTGCGCGTGGCTGGCCGCATTCTCCTGCACCTGCGACCCCAGCCGCCCGGGCAGGCCGGCCAGCGCCCAGATCGGCTGCACCAGCACCGTGGCCTGGCTGCGCAGGCGGGCCAGCCAGTCGGCCTGCGCGTCGAGCACGATCAGCACCAGCGCCAACGCCAGGTAGGCCAGCAGGCGCGGCGTGCTGGCGGATTCGCCGGGGCGGGCGGTGACGGGAGGACCGGCGTAAGGAGGCACGGGCTAAAGCCGGGAATGGGGAATCGGGAGTGGGGAATCGAACAACAACAGCGCGCTCCCGGCGCGATCGGGCCGGAGCGCAGGCAGGCGAGTGGAGAGGGAGCCGGCAGTGCGGAGGCGGAGGGGCCATTCTATTCCCCATTCCCGACTCCCCATTCCCGGCCTCACATTCACTCCGGCGCGAAGAACTCGTTGCCGTGCATGTCCACCAGTTCCAGCGCACGGCCGCCGCCGCGGGCCACGCAGGTCAGCGGATCGTCGGCGACCTGCACGTGCAGGCCGGTTTCCTCGGAGATCAGCCGGTCCAGGTCGCGCAGCAACGCACCGCCGCCGGTCAGCACGATGCCGCGCTCGGCGACGTCGGCGCACAGTTCCGGCGGGGTCTGCTCCAGCGCCAGCTTGACCGCCGAGACGATGCCCGACAGCGGCTCGTGCAGCGCTTCCAGCACTTCGTTGGAGTTGATCTTGATCATCTTCGGCACGCCCTCGGCGAGGTTGCGGCCGGAGATCTCCATCTCCTGCACCACCGCCTGCGGGTAGGCGCAGCCGATCTCCAGCTTGATCCGCTCGGCGGTGGCCTCGCCGATCAGCATGCCGTGGTTGCGGCGCACGTAGTTGGTGATCGACTCGTCGAAGCGGTCGCCGCCGATGCGCACCGACTGCGAATAGACGATGCCGTTCAGCGAAATGACCGCGACCTCGGTGGTGCCGCCGCCGATGTCGATGACCATCGAGCCGCGCGCCTCGGTGACCGGCATGCCGGCGCCGATCGCCGCGGCCATCGGCTCCTCGATCAGGTACACGTCGCGGGCGCCGGCCTCCTCGGCCGATTCCTTGATCGCGCGGCGCTCCACCTGGGTGGAGCCGGCCGGCACGCACACCAGCACGCGGGGGCTGGGGCGCAGGAAGCGCGACTTGTGCACCTTCTTGATGAAATGCTTCAGCATCGCCTCGGTGTAGGTGAAGTCGGCGATGACGCCGTCCTTCATCGGGCGGATGGTGGTGATGTGGCCCGGGGTACGGCCGAGCATCTGCTTGGCCTCGGCGCCGACCGCGGCCACCGAGCGGGTGCCGCCGATCGCCCGGTCCTGGCGCACCGCGACCACCGACGGTTCGTTCAGCACGATGCCCTGGCCACGCACGTAGATGAGGGTGTTGGCCGTGCCCAGATCGATGGACAGGTCGTTGGAGAACATGCCGCGGAGTTTCTTGAACATCGGGGGATTGGGTCCTGGGGCGCGCGCCGTCGCCAGAATGGCGAAAAAATGGGCAGAAAACGAAGTCCGCTAGCCTAGCAACCCGCCTGGGTGCGGGCAAGGAAAATTCTCGCTAAAACCACGCGTTGCGTGGTATCGGCGGGACCGCGATGGATCGTGGTTCTGGCCCTGCCGGGCCGCAGCCGTTACCCTTTGCGCCGCGGCGACCCCGCCCCTCGCCCGCCTGAATGCGGGCTCATTCCTCCGCCAAGGCCTGCCCGATGTCTGCACTGATCTGTGGTTCTCTCGCTTACGACACCATCATGGTGTTCCCGGACCAGTTCAAGAACCACATCCTGCCGGACAAGGTGCACATCCTGAACGTGTCGTTCCTGGTGCCGCGTATGCGCCGCGAGTTCGGCGGCTGCGCCGGCAACATCGCCTACAACCTGCACCTGCTGGGCGGCCACCCGATCCCGATGGGCACGGTGGGCCAGGACTTCGGCCCGTACCGCGAGCATTTCCAGGCGCTGGGCATCGACCTGTCGCGGGTCAAGGTGATCGAGGAGCTGTTCACCCCGCAGGCGTTCATCACCACCGACCACGACAACAACCAGATCACCGCGTTCCATCCGGGCGCGATGATGCGCAGCTACGAGAACCACGTGAAGGACGTGCCGGGCGTGACCCTGGGCCTGGTCGGCCCGGACGGGCGCGAGGGCATGATCCAGAACGCCGAGGAGTTCAGCGCCGGCGGCGTGCCGTTCATCTTCGACCCCGGCCAGGCGATGCCGCTGTTCAACGGCCCGGAGCTGCGCCAGTTCATCGAGCAGGCCGACTACGTGGTGGTCAACGACTACGAGTCCAACCTGCTGCAGGAGCGCACCGGCTGGAACGAGAAGGACATCGTCTCGCGCGTGCAGGCCTACATCACCACCCAGGGCCCCAAGGGCGCCCTGGTCCACACCCCCGAGAAGACCTACGACATCCCGCCGGCGCACGAGCGCCGCGTGGTCGACCCCACCGGCTGCGGCGACGCCTTCCGCGCCGGCCTGATCTTCGGCATCCAGCGCGGCTGCGACTGGCTGACCATCGGCCGCATGGGCAACCTGATGGGCGCCCTGAAGGTCGAGCACCCGGGCACGCAGAACCAGCGCTTCGACTTCGACGAATTCAACGACCAGTTCAAGCAGCAGTTCGGTTACGCGTTGTAAGGCTGGGGCACTTCCGGCGGAACGGCAGCGTCGACGCCTGGCCATCGCGCTTGCCGGCCGCGTACCCGGCGGGCCGCCGTTCCACGACCGATTGCGACGCGGCATCCAGGCTTGCGGCGCCGATCCGGGCGGGGCTAGACTCGGCCGCCCGCGTCGATGGAATGATCGGATGGACACCGCGCCTCGCTGGACCGCCAGGATCCTGGCCGCCGCACCGATCCCGCGTGGACTGCTGCTCTCCCTGTGCTGCGCGGCGACCCTGTGCGCCTGCGGCAACGCCGCCCAGGCACCCGCGAGCGCGACTCCCTCCGTGCCCCCGACCGCCCCCGCGCCTGCCGCGAACGGCCCAACGGCGCCTGCTGCGACGCACGATGCGGCGGCCGCGCAAGTGCCCCCCGGCCACTATGCCACCCAGCCCGGCTGGGGCCAGCTGACCGTGCAGCCCGATGCACGCTTCACCCTCGAAACGCAGAATGTCGATGCCGGTTGCAGCTTCAGCGGCACGCTGCACGGAACCCAGGCCGCGGTCGACGACGGCACCTGCACACTGCAGTTCGCACCCAAGGCAGACGGCGTGGCGGTGTCCGCCACGGCCGGCGCCGAGAGCGCGTGCCGGGAGTACTGCGGCGGCAACGGCAGCTTCGCAGGCGACTATCTGAAACAGGCTGCGACCTGCACGCCTGAAGCCATGCAGCGAACGCGCAAGGCCTTCCAGGCATCCTACGATCGCAAGGACTATGCGGCTGCCGAAGCGGCGCTCGCGCCGCTCTATCGCGACTGCGTGGCGGCCCTCAGCTTCAGCGACGCCGGCGCCATCCGCAACGACTACGCGCTGACCCAGCATAAACTCGGCGACGATGCCGGATGCCGGCAGACACTGGCGCCCTACCAGGACGACGCCAAGCGCAGCGACGACGCCATCAGCGAGGGCATGACGCCCGCCCTCGTCGACGATTACCTCCGCGTGATCCGCGCCGCACGCACCAACCTCAAGCTCTGCGGAGAAGGCAGAGGCTAACGCGAGCGTCTACAGGCACGACACACCATCGGGGAACAGCGACATGTCCGATCCGAACACCGCCCCCACCGCGGCAAGGCCGCAACTCACCGACGCGCAACTCAAGACCTTGGGCTACTTCGCCATCGGCGTGGCCTCGGAAGGCAGCCTGGGCTCCAAGAATGTGGCCTATCACCTGTCGTTCGCCGGATCGGTCGAGGGCAACACGCTCAAACCGGTGGCCAACAGCGGCTTCAGCATCGGCACGCTGCAGACCGACCTGGGCGCACATCCGGACGTCGTCCCGACGCTGGTGGATGCCTACCAGACATGGGCCGCCCGGCAGACTCCGAGCCTGGCGCTTTCGGAAAACCAAAGAACACAGACGATCTCCGATCTGCAGCGCAATGGCGATGCCATCCGCGCGGACAACGGCCGCGCACCCGATGCAACCGTGCTCAAGAACCTCAATACCTTCCTGGCCTCCGATGCAGGCGTGCAATTCGTACACGATCGCGACCGCACGCAGATCGACCATCTGATGCGCGAAGGCGACGGCAAGAAGGACCATGGCGGCGCGCTGCACCAATTGCGCCAGACGGAGTTGTACAAGAACGCGAGCCTGGACGACCAGGCCAAGTACGCCACCGTGCTGATGAAGCTGGAGAACCAGGCCGGCAAGAGTCAGTATCCGAAGATCCTCAAGGGCATCAACGACGGCAGCCTCGGTAGCGTCGAGGACGTGGTGAACAAGGTCGACGCGCTGCTGCCGAACAAGACCAACAAGAAAGGCGAGGTGGTGCCCGACTACATCGAGAGCGGCGTCCACCACGCGCTCGCAGGTACCGAGGTGTTCAACAAGCTCCGTGCGGCGCAGCCCGGGAATCCCCTGCATGATGCTTTTGCGGCGGTTTCCGCCGACCCATTGCGCAGCCCGGTCGACCTGAAGGGCGATACCGCCCACGCGGATGCGCTGCATCAGTACAACGCGACCAAGACCCTGTTCCTGCAGAACGGCCAGTCGCCAAAACTGATCAGCGCCCTCGACCAGGACAGTGCGTTCGGCTACAACCTCAAAGGCCGGAACGGCAAGACGGTCGCGCAGTCGTCGAGCCTGTTCGGCGCGGACAACGATGTGGTCGTCTTCGATGGGAACGGTCACGGTACCGCCTTCGTCGGCGGCAAGTGGAGCGCGGTGCAGCGCGACGAGGTCAAGCGCGTCGGCAATGCCGATCAGAGCGTGGATCTTCAACTGCGCAAGGACGGCAAGAGCGAAACGCTGCTGCACGTACCGACCCCGGCGCAGTTGCGCGAACGCAGCGAGCAGCAGCAACCGCAAACGCCTGCGCCGGATCGCGCTCCGGCGTCGACACCCGGCCCGAACGACGCCAGCCACCGGAATCATGCGCTGCTCGAGCAGATCCGCGAGGGCGTCAGAAGGATCGACCAGGATCTGGGCAAACCGTACGATGCGGCCAGCGAACGCCTGAGCCGTGCTGCGTTGGCCGCTTGCCGGGACAATGGCGGCCCCGGCAACGCGCCGCTGGCGTCGAACGCACTGGAACGGGCCGATCGCGTGGCGCTCACCGAGAAGGGCCATCTGGTGGTGGTCGAAGGTGAACAGCGCGACCCGGCGCAAAAGCGCGCCAGCGTGGATGTGCAAGTGGCGCTCGCCACTCCGGTGGAACAGTCCGACCAGCGACTGCAGGCCGCGAACCAGGCGATCGACCGCGAACGGCAACTCACGCAACAGCAGGAATTGGCGCGCGAGCGGGACGCACCGAGCCGCAACGGCCCGGCACTGGCATAACCCGACTTCGGCCGGGCGCATGCGGCAGCGCGCAGCGCGCCGTCTGCGTTGCAGGCGGTGCGGTGCGGCACTCGATTCGATTCGCCCCGTTGCCGTTCCCGCACGCGACGGTGGATGCGGATGCACTACGACATGGCGCTGCCGGGGCGCGGCGCGTCCTGCACACCCACTGACAGTCATGATGGACGGAGGATCCCAGCGCGACCGGGGGATCGACGGCGGGCGACGCCATCGCTTTGCTGCACTGCGGGTTGAGCCCTGGCCTGGTTTGTGCGTCACTTGCGCAAGGGCCCCTGGGGGGGACGAGAGCGCGCCCATGTCCGAGTCGACTGTCGCCAGCCTCGCGCAAGCCAAGGTCGTCGCACCATCCGCCGCCGACGCCGACTGCGCGCCGCTGGCGCGCATGCGCCATTTCCGCCAGATCGAGTCCTTGCCGCCGGCGCTGGCACGCTCGTGGCGGCGCTGCCTCGACGAGTACGGCCTGGCCCCGGACACCCACCCCTCGCCGATGGTCCACGACGACGGCGAGCTGCGCGAGCGCCAGCAGCGGCTGGAGGCGCTGCTGCGCATCGCCAAGGTGGAGATGGAAAATCTCTACGAACAGATCGCCGGCGGCAGCTACGCGGTGGTGTTCGCCGACACCGAGGCCACGGTGCTGCACAGCGTGCAGGATCCGGCGCTGCTGCGTGCGTTCCGCGAGACCGGGCTGTTCTGTGGCGCCAGTTGGGCCGAACGCTACCAGGGCACCAACGGCATCGGCACCTGTGCGGTGGAGGGCAGTGCGCTGAGCGTGCACCGCGGCGAACACTACCTGGAGCGGCACCTGCCGTTGTCCTGCAGCGGCGCGCCGATCCTGGATCCGCAAGGCCATCTGCTGGCGGTGCTGGACGCTTCCACGCCCGACCCGCGCGATACCAAGCTGGTGCAATGCCATACCGGCGCGCTGGTGCGCATGTCGGCGGCGCAGATCGCCCGCGCATACTTCCTGGAACAGTACCGGCATGCCTGGATCCTGCGCTTCCACAGCCGCCCCGAGTTCGCCGGGCTGCTGCACGAGGCGCTGATCGCGGTCGGCGGCGACGGCCGCGTGCTGGCGGTCAACGAGGCCACGCTGGAACAGCTCGGCAAGCCCGACCGTTCGCCACTGGTCGGGCGCGACATCGCCCAGGTGATGCAGCTGGATTTCGACACGCTGGAGCAGCGCGCGCGCAAAGACGCCAGCACGTTGTGGTCGATCCGCTGCGCCTGCCAA
>NZ_AQOI01000044.1:0-4701 GCF_000364665.1 Xanthomonas sp. SHU 199 | reverse complement strand
CGGGGGTGGACACAAGGGACGGGGCGGGGGAGGAAACAGCGGAAGACGACGAACGCACATGCCGAAGCATGGACACCTCCTGTGGTCATGATGGGCGAGCCGGGCCTACGCCCCCTGACGCACCGGCCACCGCAGTCTGCCAAGCGCAGGCAGGCAGGTCTGCGACCCGCTCCGCACTCCCGGGCGGCGCGCGGCGGCGCCAGCCTGCGTGCTAACGTGGTCGGCCCACCGGTGGGCGTCCAGGACGGTTGCAGCAGCAACGATCCGATCGCGCCACCATCGCCAGCCTCCCCGCCCGCTCGTTCGCTGCTCCCATGCCCGACTATCGCTCCAAGACCTCGACCCACGGCCGCAACATGGCCGGCGCCCGCGCGCTGTGGCGCGCCACCGGCATGCAGGACGCCGACTTCCACAAGCCGATCATCGCCATCGCCAATTCCTTCACCCAGTTCGTGCCCGGCCACGTGCACCTGAAGGATCTCGGGCAACTGGTCGCGCGCGAGATCGAGCGCGTCGGCGGCGTGGCCAAGGAGTTCGACACCATCGCCGTGGACGACGGCATCGCCATGGGCCACGACGGCATGCTGTACTCGCTGCCGAGCCGCGAGATCATCGCCGACTCGGTCGAGTACATGGTCAACGCGCACTGCGCCGACGCGCTGGTGTGCATCTCCAACTGCGACAAGATCACCCCCGGCATGCTGATGGCCGCGCTGCGCCTCAACATCCCCACCGTGTTCGTCTCCGGCGGGCCGATGGAAGCCGGCAAGACCAAGCTCGCCGACCACAACCTGGACCTGATCGACGCGATGGTGATCGCCGCCGATCCCACCGCCTCCGACGAGAAGGTCGCCGCGTTCGAGCGCAGCGCCTGCCCCACCTGCGGCTCCTGCTCGGGCATGTTCACCGCCAACTCGATGAACTGCCTGACCGAAGCGCTGGGCCTGGCCCTGCCCGGCAACGGCACCGTGGTCGCCACCCACGCCGACCGCGAGCACCTGTTCCTCAAAGCCGGCCGCACCGCGGTGGAACTGTGCCACCGCTGGTACGGCGCCGAAGACCCGCGCGCGCTGCCGCGCGGCATCGCCACCTTCGAGGCGTTCGAGAACGCGATGACCCTGGACATCGCGATGGGCGGCTCCACCAACACCATCCTGCACCTGCTCGCCGCCGCGCAGGAAGCCGAGGTTCCGTTCACCCTGCGCGACATCGACCGCCTGTCCAAGCGCGTGCCGCAGCTGTGCAAGGTGGCGCCGAACACGCAGAAGTACCACATCGAGGACGTGCACCGCGCCGGCGGCATCGTCGCCATCCTCGGCGAACTGGCGCGCGGCGGCCTGCTGCACACCGACCAGGCCACCGTGCACAGCCGCACCCTGGCCGACGCCATCGCGCAGTGGGACATCACCCAGAGCGACGACCCCGCGGTGCAGACCTTCTACCAGGCCGGGCCGGCCGGCATCCCCACCCAGATAGCCTTCAGCCAGGCCACGCGTTGGCCGAGCCTGGACGCCGACCGCGCCAGCGGCTGTATCCGCGACGTCGCCCACGCCTACTCGCAGGAAGGCGGCCTGGCAGTGCTGTACGGCAACATCGCCGAGGACGGCTGCGTGGTGAAGACCGCCGGCGTGGACGAATCCATCCATGTGTTCGAGGGCAACGCCAAAGTGTTCGAAAGCCAGGACGCCGCGGTGAAGGGCATCCTCGCCGACGACGTCAAGGCTGGCGACGTCGTGGTGATCCGCTACGAAGGCCCCAAGGGCGGCCCCGGCATGCAGGAAATGCTGTACCCCACCTCTTACCTGAAGTCCAAGGGCCTGGGCAAGCAATGCGCCCTGCTCACCGACGGCCGCTTCTCCGGCGGCACCTCCGGCCTGTCGATCGGCCACGCCTCGCCGGAAGCGGCGGCGGGCGGCGCCATCGGCCTGGTCCGCGACGGCGACCGCATCCGCATCGACATCCCCCAGCGCCGCATCGACCTGCTGGTCTCCGACGCGGAACTGGCGACGCGCCGCGCCGACCAGGACGCCCGTGGCTGGAAGCCGGCTGAGCCGCGGCCGCGCAAGGTCAGTACGGCGTTGAAGGCGTACGCGCTGCTGGCGACCAGTGCGGACAAGGGGGCGGTGCGGAACAAGGCGATGCTGGATGGGTGAGGTATTGTCATGATGGCCGCGGATTGCCGCGGCCTTCATGGCGTCCAGGTCTGCATTGTGGGAGGGACTTCAGTCCCGACGCGGGATCACAAACGCCCCTGCTGCATTATTTTTCCTGACGCCTTTGACGCTCGCCGCCGCCCCTAGACCATCCAGCGGACTGCGCACCGCTGGACTTCCTCGGACAGGTGGCCGGCCGACCCGACCACTGCGTGGATCCACCGACCGATGCGCGGCCGGGAACAGGTATTGCCAGCCCGGTTCGACATCGGCATTGGGGTATTTGCGTACCAGCGCCTGCGGCAGGTGCACCCTCCCCGCCCCTTCGGCCAGATCCGCCGCGTGCAGCAGCAGTGCACTATCGCGTTGCCGCAGCAGCGGCTCGCCCAGGCGCATTGGCAATGGCACACGCCGATCCTTGCCGCCCTTGCCGTTACTCACCACCGCCCCAGCTCCACATCCTTGATCCGCAATCGCAGGCATTCCAGCAGCCGCATGCCGCTGCCATAGAGCAGCCCGGCCATCAGCCAGCAAGGTCACTCCAGCGCGACCAGCAAACGCGTGACCTCCTCGACCGAGAGCACCACCGGAATCCGCCGCGGTCGCTTGGCGCGGACCAGATTCTCCATCCATGGCAGTTCCACGCCGAGAAAATCACGATAGAGGAACAACAGCGCCGCCAGCGCCTGACTCTGTGTCCCGGCCGAGACCTGTCCCTGAGTCGCCAGACTGGTCAGGAACGCTTCGACTTGGGCCTGCCCATACGCGATGGATGCTGTTTGCCGTTGGCCAGGATGAAGCGCCGTATCCAGCCAACATACGCTTGCTCGGTGCGCAGGCTGTATTGCCGAAGCCGCAACCGGCCACGCACCGGCTCCAACACGTTGGCGGTGGATGCGCCGTTACGCCTTCATCGTCATGGGTGTAACTCATACGCCTGCTCGAACGTCGGATAACGTAGCCAGCATTGGCGCACGGAGCCGCGGCCACCATCAGGCAAGTCATTGATGCAGGGTGGGAATTTCCCCCTTTGCAGACGTCTGGCGTTGGTGGATACTTGGGGCATTATCGCTTTTGGGCGGTCCAATAGTAGTTAGGCCCTCAAGAACTACAGGACTTTTTATGACTATCCCAGATCACGTCAAGGATCGCATTCGCCTCAAAGCACAGTCGGATTGGCCCGACGACTTTGAAATGCAGCGACATACCATTGGCAAGCAGGTTGAGGCCTTCCAAGAGCTTGAAGTATTCAAAGAAAAGTTCGCATCCGACGAATTCCTTGGTGCCATCTTCAACTTTGCCTCATCTAGCTGGCCGGATGACTACGAGATGGAGCTTCACACATTCAAAAAGCAGCTCGATGCCGGCATTGCTTTTTTCAACTATGAAGCCGTCGATGTGCCCAAGAGTACCTTTGAGCAGATAAAGCTCAAAGCCTTCTCAGAATGGCCAGATGATCATGAAATGAAGTTGCATACCTTGGAGAAGCAATTAAATGCTTGGCGCGCACTACAAAACTTTTGACCGCCTCCAATCGTGCCTTCGCTCACCAGCCTAACTATTTGGTCAAGCCGACGCCCACAAGCTTCGCTTGCGGGTGCCCTCCGTGCTTCGCACTCCGGCGCGGCTTACCGCGAGCGTTAGAGGCCAAGACATGGAATATCGCAGAGCCCTGCTAGACAAGCTCGAGAGCCTCGACAGGATTGACAACGAGCACTTTCCCATCGTTTCTCTCGACGACTACTTCATCGGTAACCCACAAGAAGACTCGATCGCCCCAAATCAATGGGGATATGGCCGCCCTTCTATTCGTGACATCTATGCAAGGCTCAAAGAGATCGAAGCCCGTCCTGATGTTCAGGGCGTGTTTGTTGGGCTTCATCAGGATTGGGGCGAGTCGTTGGAGCACAGCGATCTTTGGCCCGCCGCAGAGAACATCCACATTTTCTCTTCCGCGCCACAAGACATTGCAGACCAGTGGATTGAAGGCTTAGAGTCTGACGGGATTGGGCCAGGCTGGCCATATGGAAAGCATGCAGCCGCACCCGAGCCGCCTCCCGGCTATCAGGTGTATACAATCTATTGGGACTGAGGGCTTGCCCTCTAACAATTCGTTCAAGCCGACGCCGCTTCGCGGCGCGGCTTAACTCAGGTGTTAGACCCCAATGATCGAGCGCATGACACACGAGGAGTATGTGTTCTCAGCTCGCCGGAAAGCGTTTGAGATCGCTACAGGCGTCCTCGCTGGAGAGATGCCTGTCTTGGAGGGCTGCCATTCCCTCGCCGCGCTTCGTTGCGAGGTCGAGGTGGACGACCGTGACCCAGATTTCATGACCTTTGCAATGATCTCGTCAGAGGTTGATGCACTACCCATTGGAGCTGCTCGGGCACGCTGGGCTCCGGAGGCATTGGCAAAGCTGGAGCCGGACATACAATCGGCAATCGCATGGGCAACACCGCAAGCACTTCCGGCCTGCCAGTCCATAGTGCAGCGGTTTGGGGCCTAACAGTCCATTCAAGCCGACGCCGCTTCGCGGCGCGGCTTAAT
>NZ_AQOI01000043.1:0-3028 GCF_000364665.1 Xanthomonas sp. SHU 199 | reverse complement strand
CGGCCGCCGCCACGTCCGCGGCGGCCGAGGCCGGCACCGCGCTGTTCGCCGGCGACAGCGGCAGCCTGCCGCTGGAGGCGCGGCGCGCGCTGTGCCAGTTGCTGTCCGGCCCCAGCGTCGATGCCTACCGGCACGGCCCGCTGTGGCAGGCATTGCTGCGCCACGAGGCCGCGGTCCGCCGCGTGCTGAGCGAGCTGTTCCTGGAACTGGTGCTGGACCGCGATGGCGGTGTGGCATTCGCGCGCCAGGCCGATACCGGCGAGCTGGAGACCCCGGCGTTGCTGCGCACCGCGCCACTGACCTTCATCGAGTCGGTGCTGCTGCTGTTCCTGCGCCAGCAACTGGCCGAGGCCGACACCCGTGGCGAGCGCGCGGTGGTCGACGAGGCGCAGCTGCTGGAGGTGTTGTCGGTGTACGAGAAGAACGTGTCCACCGACCGCGCCGGTTTCGCCCGGCGGGTGCTGGCGGCGATCGCCAAGATGCGCGACAACCACCTGCTGTCCAAGCTGCGCGGCAGCGAGGACCGCTACGAAGTCTCGCCCGCGCTGAAGCTGCTGTTCTCGGCCGAGGACGTGCAGGCGCTGGCGACGGCCTATCGCGGCCTGCGCGACGGCGTGGCCGAGGCGGCGCCGTGACCGGCCCGCGCCCGCACGTCGCGCACGCCTAGCGCCGGCTTTGCACCGTGCGCCGGCCGCCGTGGCGGCCGTCCCCGTTTTCCGATGAGTTCCCGATGACGTCCCTGTCCGAATCGTCCACCGTCCCCGTCGCCCCGTCCCTGTTCGCCGAGACCCTGGTCGAGCAGCGCGCGCAGCAGTACCGCATGCGCCGCCTGCAGGTGCACAACTGGGGCACCTTCAACGGCCTGACCGACGTGCCGATCGCCGAGAAGGGCTTCCTGTTCGTCGGCCGCTCCGGTTCGGGCAAGTCGACCCTGCTCGATGCGATGTCGGCGCTGCTGACCCCGCCGAGCATCGTCGATTTCAACGCCGCCGCGCGCGAGGCCGAGCGCAGCGGCCGCGACCGCAGCCTGGTGTCCTACGTGCGCGGCGCCTGGGCCGACCAGCAGGACAGCGCCTCCGGCGAGATCGCCACCCAGTACCTGCGCAAGGGCGCGACCTGGTCGGCGCTGGCGCTGGAGTACCGCAACGCGCAGGGCCAGGCGGTGAGCCTGGTGCGGCTGTTCTGGATCGCCGGCAGCGGCACCGCCGCGGCCGACGTGCGCAAGCACTACATGGTGGTGCCGCGCGGCTTCGACGTGGCCGCCGAGCTGGACGGCTTCGACCTGGACCTGCGCCGGCTCAAGCTGCGCCTGGGCGAGGACGTGCACCACTTCGACAGCTTCGCCGGCTACGCCGAGCGCTTCCGCCACCTGCTCGGCATCGGCAACGAGATGGCGCTGCGGCTGCTGCACAAGACCCAGTCGGCGAAGAACCTGGGCGATCTCAACGCGTTCCTGCGCAGCTTCATGCTCGACGAGCCGCGCACCTTCGAGGCCGCCGACCGCCTGGTCGAGGACTTCGCCGAACTCGACGGCGCGCACCACGCGGTGGTGACCGCGCGGCGCCAGGTGGAAACCCTGACCCCGGCGCGCGACTACCACGCCGAACTGCTGGCGCTGCGCCACAGCGTCGGCGAGCTGCGCGAACTGCAGCTGGGCATCGACGGCTACCGCGAGCAGCGCCGCCTGGCCCTGCTCGATGCACGCCTGCAGGAACTGGACACCCAGGATCGCGGCCTGGCCGGCGAGGAAGGGCAGCGCCGCGAAGCGCTGGACAACCACGAGCAGACCCTGGCCGAGCTGGAGACGCAGCAGCGCGCGCAGGGCGGCGAACAGGTCGAGGCGCTGGAGCGCGAACGCGGCCGCGTCGAGCGCGAGCGCGACGAGCGCATGCGCCGCCGCAGCCAGGTCGAACAGGCCTGCCGCCAGCTCGGCATGGGCCTGGCCGGCAGCGCCAGCGGTTTTGCCGAGCAGGTGGCGCAGGCGCGCGCGTTGCGCGACGGCGTCGCCGGCGAGGCCAGCAGCCTGGACGAGGCGATCGCCGAGCGCATGGCCGAGCGCCGCGAGGACGAACGCCGTTTCGCGGTCATCCGCACCGAGATCGAGGCGCTGCTGAAGGCGCCCTCGAGCATTCCCGCGCCGATGCAGGCGCTGCGCGCGCGGCTGTGCGCCGAGACCGGCCTGTCCGAAGCCGCCCTGCCGTTCGTCGGCGAGCTGGTGCAGGTGGAGGCCGACCAGGCTGCCTGGCGCGGCGCGATCGAGCGCGTGCTGCACGGCTTCGCGCAGTCGCTGCTGGTCGACGAACGCCACTACGCCAGCGTCGCCGACTGGGTCAACAAGACCCAGCTCGGCACCCGCCTGGTGTACTTCCGCGTGCGCCACAACGCGCCGCTGCAGCAGCGCGAGCCCGACGCGAAGTCGCTGCTGCGCAAGCTGGAACTGCGCGACCATGCCTATGCGCCGTGGCTGCGCCAGGAACTGGCGCGGCGTTTCGATTACACCTGCGTCGATACCGTGGCGCAATTGCGCGATGCCGAGCGTGCGATCACCCGCGAGGGCCAGGTCAAACATCCGGGCGATCGCTACGAGAAGGACGACCGCCACGCGGTCGGCGACCGCAAGCGCTGGCTGCTCGGCTACGACAACCGCGACAAGCTCAAGGTCTTCGAGCGTGAGGGCCAGACCCTGGCGCAGCGCATCGCCGCCTGCGACGCCGACGTCGCCGCCCTGCGCAAGCAGCGCGAACAGGACCAGGGCCGGCAACTGGCCGCGCACACCCTGGCCGAGCGCGAGTGGGACGAGATCGACGTCGCGCCCAAGCTGCAGCGCCTGAGCGACATCGCCGAGCAACTGCTGCAACTGCGCGAGGGCGACACCGCGCTGCGCGCGCTGGGCGAGCAGATCGCCACCGTCCGCGCGCGCCGCGACCAGGCGCGTCGTACCTACGAGGACGTGCGCCTGGAGCGCGCGCAGGTGAGCCGCGAGCGCGCGCGCCTGGAAGCGCAGCGCGAGACCTGCGCCGCGCGCGTG
>NZ_AQOI01000042.1:0-4042 GCF_000364665.1 Xanthomonas sp. SHU 199 | reverse complement strand
CAGGCGGCGCGGCGCACGCGCGCCGGCGGAGACGACGCGGCTCACGGCGTCACCGCCAGCGGCGCGCTCAGCGGCGAGGTCGCGCCATCGTCGCTGGTGACGGTGGCGGTGAGTGTGGCAAGCACCGCGCTGTCGCCGTCCAGCGGCAGCGCGAAGCGGCCCTGTCCCTGCGCATCCACCGCCGCTTCGACGCGGCCGAGATAGCATTCGGCTTCGTCGTCGCCGCGGTGGCGATTGCCGAACAGTTCCACCGTGTACAGATGGCCGGGGCGGCCGACGAAGCTGCCCTGCACCTGCGGCACGCCGGCACCGCGTTCGATCGTGCGTAACTGCGGGGCGGCCTGGCCGAAGTTCGGCGCAGGCTGGCAACCGTCCGCCGCCTTAGCGCCGCAGATCGTCGCGCGCTTGCGCGGGTCCGGATCGACGCCGATGCCGCGCGAACCGACGAAGGGCGCATGCTCCAGGCCCGGCACGCCGAACACGATGGCGCCGCGCGGCTGGCCCGGGGCGCAGGCACCGCCGGCGAAGCAGCGTTCGATCTTCAGGCCGTTGCCGGACAGCAGGTTGGCGCTGAACCGGTTGGCTTCGCTGCGCGCCTGCGGGCGCACCGCGATGCCGATGCCGTTGCCGGTCAGGCGGTTGCCCTCGATCAGATTGTCGCGGCCGGTGACGCTGACCCCGATCGAATTGCCGGCGAAGTCGTTGTCGGCGATGGTGTTGCGGTTGCCCCAGTT
This sequence comes from Xanthomonas sp. SHU 199, assembly GCF_000364665.1. Classification (NCBI taxonomy): domain Bacteria; kingdom Pseudomonadati; phylum Pseudomonadota; class Gammaproteobacteria; order Lysobacterales; family Lysobacteraceae; genus Xanthomonas; species Xanthomonas sp. SHU 199. The sequence goes on along the minus strand of NZ_AQOI01000042.1, from coordinate 3,308 downwards.
GATCTGCAGCCCGTCGGAATAGCGCTCGAAGCGGTTGCGCAGCACGGCGTTGTCGTTGCCCCACAGGATCTCGATGCCCTGCGAGGGCTCGGGGTTGGCATCGGTGGAGCGGAACAGGTTGTCGGCCACCAGGTTCCAGGCCGCGCCGCGGGTCAGTTCCAGGCCGTCGCCGTTGTCGAGGAAGGTGTTGCGCTCGATGCGGTTGCGCACCGTGGTGGTGGCGGTGGACTGGCCGTTGCCGTCGTCGCCGGTCAGCATCACCCCCGCGCCGCCATGGTTGGCGACGATGCGGTTGTCGCGCAGCACATTGTCGCTGGCGCGGTTGAGCAGCACGCCGATGCAGAAGTTGCGGATCTCCAGGCCGCTCAGTTCCACGCCATGGGTGTCGCGCAGCACCACGCCCGGCAGCGTGGTGCTGCGCACGTTGGTGCCGAACTGGCCCTTCTCGGCGCCCGGGCAGGCGGCGGTGCCCTTGCCGTGGATATAGCCGGCACCGTCGATGGCGATGTACTGGCCGTCGTGCGCCCGCGCCAGGCCCACCACCTGCAGCGGCCCCTGCAGCGCCGGCAACGGTGCGCGCGGGCGGATCACGTAAGGCGGCGCGCCCACCGCGGCGATCTCGATGCGGTAGCGGCCGGGGGCCTGGTTGGCGGTGGTGATCGCCCAGCGCAGGGAGCCCGGGGCATCGTCGTCGGCGTAGCGGTCCACGGTGAGCACGCTGCGCTCCGGCGGCGGCGGCTCGGCCTGGTAGGCGCACACGGCGCCGGGAAGCAGGGCCGCGAGCAGGGCCAGGCCGCGGGAAAACGCACAGGACATGCACCATCTCCAACAGAATCGGGACCGCACCGGCGGCGGGCGGCGCCGCGGCCGCCAGCGGGCACGCGTCGCGCGCTGCCAGACGCCGGGACAGCGGCAACGCTAGTTTTATCGCACTGCACCATTCAAGTGCGAATATCGATTAGCGGTGCGCTTATCGCACAACCGCGTGCTTCGCCCAGCCGCTCGGGCGCTCCACGGGCGGCAGCCGGCGCCAGGCGCCGCGCTATCATCGGCGCCCGCGTGGCCGCCGGCCGCCCACCGCCGGAGAGCAGCATGTCCCCGATCCGCCCCTACCTCGACACGACTCCGCAGCTGGGCGCGCGCGTCTATGTCGACCCGGCCTGCACCGTGATCGGCGACGTGGTGCTGGAGGACGACGTGTCGGTATGGCCGGGCACGGTGATCCGCGGCGACGTCAACTACGTGCGCATCGGCGCGCGCAGCAACATCCAGGACGGCACCATCATCCACGTCAGCCACCACAGCCCGTTCAACGCGGCCGGCTACCCGACCCTGATCGGCGCGGACGTGACCGTGGGCCACGGCACCATCATCCATGCCTGCACCATCGAGGACCTGTGCCTGATCGGCATGGGCGCCTGCATCCTCGACGGCGCCACGGTGAAGAAATACGGCTTCGTCGGTGCCGGTGCGGTGGTCGGCCCGGGCAAGACCGTCGGCGAGGGCGAGCTGTGGCTGGGCAATCCCGCGCGCAAGGCGCGCATGCTCAGCGACAAGGAGATCGAGAGCCTGCACTACTCGGCGCAGCACTACGTGCGGCTGAAGGACCGTTACCTCACCGGCAACGGCTGAGGCCACTGCGGTGGTTGCGGCACCTGCGCCGCGGCTGGCGTGCGCCGCGCGCTTGCGCGACACTAGGCGCCTCTGGCGTGGGGACGCCACCGAACGAATGGAATCGCCGATGCTCAAGATCTCGCTGCGCGGCCTGCTGGCCGTTTTTTTCTGCGCGCTGTGCGCCACCGCCGGCCCGGCCCTGGCCCAGGACAACGGCCCGGACATGACCGCCGAGCAGTTCGTCGGCTCGCTGCATTTCCGCGACGGGCATATCGAACTGCCGCAGGCCAAGGTGCATTTCGACCTCGGCCCGGCGTTCCGCTTTCTGGACAAGGCCGACGCGCGCAGGGTGCTGGAAAGCTACTGGGGCAACCCGCCCGACGACGACGTGCTGGGCCTGATCGTGCCGCGCCAGCCCGCGCTCGACGAGAAGGGCAGCTGGGCGGTGGTCGTCACCTATTCCGACGACGGCTACGTGTCCGACGAGGACGCCAGCAAGATCGACTACCAGGCCATGCTCAAGGACATGCAGGAGGAGACGCGCGACTCCAACGCGCAGCGCAAGAAGGCCGGCTACGAGCAGGTCGACCTGATCGGCTGGGCGGTGCCGCCGCGCTACGACACCGGCAGCAAGAAGCTGTACTGGGCGCGCGAACTGGCGTTCGCCGGCGAGCACGAGCACACCCTCAACTACGACATCCGCGTGCTCGGCCGGCATGGCTACCTCAGCCTCAATGCGGTCTCCGGCATGGGCGAACTGGCGCAGGTGCGCGAGGGCATGCAGCAATTGCTGCCGATGGCCGAGTTCGACAGCGGCGCCCGCTATGCCGACCACAACCCGTCCACCGACAAGATCGCCAGCTACGGCCTGGCCACCCTGATCGGCGGCGGCCTGGCGGCCAAGGCCGGCCTGTTCGCCAAGCTGGGCCTGTTGTTGGCCAAGGCCTGGAAGCTGCTGCTGGTCGGCCTGATGGCGCTGGTCGCCGGCGTGCGCAAGCTGTTCTCCGGGCGTCAGCGCGACGGCGGCACGGTACGCTGATCGGCACCGCCGGCGTGCTGGGCAATTCACGCCACGCCGGCTAAAGTGCCGCTTCGGAGCAGGACGCAGTCGAGAGCAGCATGCCGCCACAGGCAGCCGGCCGAACGGAAGGACGGCCTCCCCACATCGCAGGTGCCCGTGTCCGCCGCACCACCTGGCGGCGGTAAGCGGCATGCTCGATACCTACCGCGAAGTCATCACCCCCGAGGGCGTGCCGCTGCATCTGCCGGCCGCCGGTGCGGTGCCGCGCGCGCTGGCCTGGCTGATCGACCTGGCGCTGCGCTTCGCCCTGCTCACCGCCATGGGCATGTTCCTCGGCCTGCTCGGCGGCCTCGGCCAGGGCCTGTACCTGGTGGCGATGTTCCTGGTGTTCTGGGCGTACCCGATCGTGCTGGAGGGCTGGCGCGGCCAGACCCTGGGCAAGCAGGCGCTGGGCCTGCGCGTGGTGGCGCGCAACGGCGCGCCGGTGGGCTGGATGGCCGCGATCACCCGCAACCTGCTGCGCACCGTGGACATGCTGCCGTTCGGCTACGCCGTCGGCCTGATCGCCTGCCTGTTCGACACCCATTCGCGGCGCCTGGGCGACCTGGTCGCGGGCACGCTGGTGGTGCACCAGCCGCCGCGCGCGGACGAGGCACTGCCGCCGATCGCCAGC
>NZ_AQOI01000041.1:0-11839 GCF_000364665.1 Xanthomonas sp. SHU 199 | reverse complement strand
CCGCCAGCCACAGCGGCGGTCGTCGCCAGGCCGAACCGTCGCGCAGCGGCGGCGGCGCGCACGGCTTCGAGCGTCCGACCGCACCGGTGGTGCGCGAAGTGGCGATCGGCGACACCATCACCGTGGCCGACCTGGCGCAGAAGCTCGCGCTGAAGGGCGGTGACGTGGTGAAGGCGCTGTTCAAGATGGGCGTGATGGCCACCATCACCCAGACCATCGACCACGACACCGCCGCGCTGGTCACCGAGGAACTCGGCCACAAGCCGACCCGCGCCGGCAGTGCCGACGCCGAGGACGCGCTGCTGGCGCACACCGAGGACGCGCAGGGCGAGAAGCTGCCGCGGCCGCCGGTGGTCACCATCATGGGCCACGTCGACCACGGCAAGACCTCGCTGCTGGATTACATCCGCCGCACCAAGGTCGCCTCCGGCGAAGCCGGCGGCATCACCCAGCACATCGGCGCGTACCACGTCGAGACCGACCGTGGCGTCATCAGCTTCCTGGACACCCCGGGCCATGCCGCGTTCACCTCGATGCGCGCGCGCGGCGCCAAGCTCACCGACATCGTGGTGCTGGTGGTCGCGGCCGACGACGGCGTGATGCCGCAGACGGTCGAGGCGGTCAAGCATGCGAAGGCGGCCGGCGTGCCGCTGATCGTGGCGGTCAACAAGATCGACAAGTCCGGCGCCGATCCGCTGCGGGTCAAGAACGAGCTGCTGGCGCAGGACGTGGTCGCCGAAGAATTCGGTGGCGACACCCAGTTCGTCGAACTCTCGGCCAAGACCGGCCAGGGCATCGACGTGCTGCTGGACGCGATCTCGCTGCAGGCCGAAGTGCTGGAACTGCGGGCGGTGGCCGAAGGCCGCGCCAGCGGCGTGGTGATCGAGTCCTCGCTGGACAAGGGCCGCGGCCCGGTGGCGACGGTGCTGGTGCAGCAGGGCGCGCTGAAGAAGGGCGACTACCTGGTGTGCGGCATCCAGTACGGCCGCGTGCGTGCGCTGTTCGACGAGACTGGCAAGCAGCCGGAATCGGCCGGCCCGTCGATTCCGGTGCAGGTGCTGGGCCTGTCCGGCGTGCCGGATGCCGGCGACGACTTCGTGGTCGTCGACGACGAGCGCCTGGCCAAGGACGTGGCGCAGCAGCGCGAGACCAAGCGCCGCGAGTCGCGCCTGGTGTCCTCGGCGGGCAGCCGCATGGAAGACATCATGTCGCAGCTCGGCAAGGGCGAAGGCCAGCTGTCGCTGAACCTGGTGATCAAGGCCGACGTGCAGGGTTCGGTGGAAGCGCTGAAGCAGTCGCTGACCGCGCTGTCCAACGAGCAGATCCGCATCAACGTGATCCACTCCGGCGTGGGCGGCATCACCGAGTCCGACGCGAATTCGGCGCTGGCCTCCAAGGCCACGGTGATCGGCTTCAACGTGCGTGCCGACGCCTCGGCGCGGCGCATCATCGAGACCAACGGCATCGACCTGCGGTACTTCTCGATCATCTACGACGTGATCGACCAGGTGAAGCAGGTGGCGTCCGGCCTGCTGGGCGTGGAGATCCGCGAAGAGATCATCGGTATCGCCCAGGTGCGCGACGTGTTCCGCAGCTCCAAGTTCGGCGCCGTCGCCGGCTGCATGGTCGTGGAGGGCGTGGTCAAGCGCAACAAGCCGATCCGCGTGCTGCGCGACAACACCGTGGTGTTCGAGGGCGAGCTGGAATCGCTGCGTCGCTTCAAGGAGAACGTCGACGAAGTGCGCAACGGCACCGAGTGCGGTATCGGCGTGAAGGCCTACAACGACGTCAAGGCCGGCGACCAGATCGAGTGCTTCGAGCGCATCGAAGTGCAGCGTACGCTGTAAGAGCTGGGATTCGGGAATCGGGATTGGGGATTCGTAAAAGCGGTGCGCTACGTGTGTGTCGCTTTTGCGAATCTCTCCCCGATCCGGTCTTTGCAAAAGAGAGAGCTTCAGTCATGCCCACCAAATCCTTTCACCGTACCGATCGTGTGTCCGCGCAGATCCGGCGCGACCTCGGCACGATCGTGCATGCGGCCGTGCGCGATCACGGTCTGCCGTCGGTCAGTGTGTCCGACGTCGAAGTCACCCGCGATCTTGCCCATGCCAAGGTGTTCGTCACCGCGCTGATGCAGGAGCGCTCGGCCGAGGCGGTCAAGGGCCTGAAGGAGCTGGCGCCGCAACTGCGCAGCGAGCTGGCGCGGGCGATGAAGCTGCGCCACGTGCCCGAACTGCATTTCCACTACGACGATTCGGTCGATCGCGGCGAGCGCATCGACAATCTGCTGCGCGACATGCCGGAATTGCAGCAGGAGCAGGCGCAGGACGACGGCGGCCCTGCCGCCGACGACGCCGACACGGCGCCGCGCAAGGGCTGAGTCCGCTGCCGACGCCGTGGCGTCGGCGTCCAGTGTTCGAGTGCGGGCGCCCAACGCGAGCGCCCGTTTCGCAGTCGCGATCGCGGCGCTCTTTCATCCGTCTGGCGTCACGCTGTTCCATGCGTGCCGTTCGCCCGCGCCATGCCGGGGTCAGATCCGCCAATCCCGAATCCCCAATCCCGAATCCCCGCCCAACCCCCCATGCCCGTCTTCGGCCCGCGCCTGCCTCGTATCGTCTTCCGTCGCCTCGACGGCATCGTGCTGCTCGACAAGCCGATCGGCATGAGTTCCAACGCGGCGCTGCAGGCGGCGCGGCGGCTGTTCCGTGCGGAGAAGGGCGGTCACACCGGCAGCCTGGATCCGCTCGCCACCGGCCTGCTGCCGCTGTGCTTCGGCGAGGCGACCAAGCTGGCCGGGCTGCTGCTCGGCTCGGCCAAGGCCTACGAAGCGGAAGTCGTGCTCGGCGTCACCACCGACAGCGACGATGCCGAGGGCGCGGTGCTGCGCACCCTGCCGGTGCCGCCGCTGGACGCAGCGACCCTGGAGGCGGCGCTGGCGCCGTTGCGCGGGCGCATCCGCCAGCGTGCGCCGATCTATTCCGCGCTCAAACAGGGCGGCGAACCGCTGTACGTCAAGGCGCGCCGCGGCGAGGCGATCGAAGCGCCGGAGCGCGAGGTCGAGGTGCATGCGATTGACGTGCTCGCGCATGCCGGCGACCGCCTGCGCCTGCATGTGGCCTGCGGGTCCGGCACCTATATCCGCAGCCTGGCCCGCGACCTGGGCGAGGCGCTGGGTTGCGGCGCGCATATCGCCGCGTTGCGGCGGCTGTGGGTGGAGCCGTTCCGGACACCGCAGATGGTCACCCTGGAGCACCTGCAACACCTGGCCGCGCAGGATCCGGCGGCCCTGGAGGCGCTGGTGCTGCCGTTGGCCGCGGGTCTGGCCGATTTCCCGCCGCTGCGCCTGGAACATGCTGCGGCGCAGCGCTTCCGCATGGGCCAGCGCCTGCGCGATCCATCCTGGGCGCCCGGCCTGGCCGCGGTGTTCGACGCCGACGGCATCCCGCTGGGCCTGGGCCAGGTCGATGCGAGCGGGCTGCTGGCGCCGCAGCGCATGTTCAATCCGTGACCGCGCAGCGGTCGCGCCGGGTGTTACCTGACTGTCGTTCAGTCATGACGCGGTCTTAACGCCTTGTTCCTCCGGGCCGAGGCCGGTACAATTTCGCGGCCTTTCCGGCACGCTGCGCTCCGGCGCAATCCTTCGCAATCGGCGAGCCAGGCGGTGCGTCCTCTGCACGTTCCTGCCGGCCCCGCATCTCAGAGAAAAATCCCATGTCCATCGACACCCAGAAAGTCATCGAAGAAAACAAGCGCGGCGCTGCCGACACCGGTTCGCCGGAAGTCCAGGTCGCCCTGCTGACCGCCCGCATCGAACTGCTGACCGGCCACTTCAAGACCCACAAGAAGGATCACCACAGCCGCCGCGGCCTGCTGCAGATGGTCAACCGCCGCCGTAGCCTGCTCGACTATCTGAAGAAGAAGGATGGCGAGCGCTACAAGGCGCTGATCGAGAAGCTCGGCCTGCGTCGCTGAGTCAACGAACCCCACCGCGGCGCAGCGATGCGCCGCGGTTTTGTTTTGGGTAGTACCGTGGCCCGGGGATCGTTCCGCGCCACCGGCCGGATCCTCCCGGCCACCCGCCAGCGGCATGGGCCGTCAGCGGTCCATTTGCAGACAGCATCATCCAAGGAAACCCCGTGGCAAAAATCACCAAAACCTTCCAGTACGGCAAGCACACCGTCACCCTCGAAACCGGCGAGATCGCCCGCCAGGCCGGCGGTGCCGTCATCGTCAAGATGGACGACACCGTACTGCTGGTCACCGCCGTCGCCGCCAAGAGCGCGCGCGAAGGTCAGGACTTCTTCCCGCTGACGGTCGACTATCAGGAGAAGTTCTACGCCGGCGGCCGCATCCCCGGCGGCTTCTTCAAGCGCGAGGGCCGTGCGACCGAGAAGGAGACGCTGATTTCGCGTCTGATCGACCGTCCGATCCGTCCGCTGTTCCCGGAGGATTACAAGAACGAAGTGCAGATCATCGCCACGGTGATGTCGATGAACCCGGACATCGACGGCGACATCGCCGCGCTGATCGGCGCCTCGGCCGCCCTGTCGCTGGCCGGCACCCCGTTCAAGGGCCCGATCGGCGCCGCCAAGGTCGGCTACAAGAACGGCGAATACATCCTCAACCCGACCGTGTCGGATCTGAAGGAGTCGCAGCTGGAGCTGGTCGTCGCCGGTACCGCCAACGCGGTGCTGATGGTCGAGTCCGAAGCCGCGCTGCTGTCGGAAGAAGTGATGCTGGGCGCGGTCACCTTCGGCCACCGCGAGATGCAGAAGGTCATCAACGCGATCAACGAGCTGACCGTCGAAGCCGGCACCAAGCCGTCCGACTGGGTCGCCCCGTCCAAGAACGAGGCCATGATCGCCGCGCTGAAGGAAGCCGTCGGCGAGCAGCTGGCCGCCGCGTTCCAGGTGCGCGACAAGCTGCAGCGCCGCGACGCCATCGCCGCGATCAAGAAGGACGTGCTGGCGCAGCTGGCGCCGCGCGCCACCGCCGAGAACTGGGTCGCTGCCGACCTGGCCAAGGAATTCGGCGAGCTGGAATACCAGACCATGCGCGGTTCGGTGCTGAGCACCAAGGTGCGCATCGACGGCCGTGCGCTGGACACCGTGCGTCCGATCAGCGTGCAGGCCGGCGTGCTGCCGCGTACCCACGGCTCGGCGCTGTTCACCCGCGGCGAGACCCAGGCGATCGTGGTCACCACGCTGGGCACCGCCCGCGATGGCCAGGTGATCGACGCGGTCTCCGGCGAGTACAAGGAAAACTTCCTGTTCCATTACAACTTCCCCCCCTACTCGGTGGGCGAGTGCGGCCGCTTCGGCGCGCCCAAGCGTCGCGAGATCGGCCACGGCCGCCTCGCCAAGCGCGGCGTGCTGGCGGTGATGCCGACCATGGAAGAATTCCCGTACACCATCCGCGTGGTCTCGGAAATCACCGAATCCAACGGTTCCTCGTCGATGGCTTCGGTCTGCGGTTCGTCGCTGGCGCTGATGGACGCCGGCGTGCCGGTGAAGGCGCCGGTGGCCGGTATCGCCATGGGCCTGGTGAAGGAAGGCAACGACTTCGTGGTGCTGTCGGACATCCTGGGCGATGAAGATCACCTGGGCGACATGGACTTCAAGGTCGCCGGTACCGCCGACGGCGTGTCCGCGCTGCAGATGGACATCAAGATCGAAGGCATCACCGAAGAGATCATGAAGCAGGCCCTGGCGCAGGCCAAGGCCGGCCGCCTGCACATCCTCGGCGAGATGGCCAGCGCGCTGACCACCCCGCGTGCGGAGCTGAGCGACTACGCGCCGCGCCTGCTGACGATCAAGATCCACCCGGACAAGATCCGCGAAGTGATCGGCAAGGGCGGTTCGACCATCCAGGCGATCACCAAGGAAACCGGCACCCAGATCGACATCCAGGACGACGGCACCATCGTCATCGCCTCGGTCAATGCGATCGCCGCGCAGGCGGCCAAGTCGCGCATCGAGCAGATCACCTCGGACGTCGAGCCGGGCCGCATCTACGAAGGCAAGGTCGCCAAGATCATGGACTTCGGCGCGTTCGTGACCATCCTGCCGGGCAAGGACGGCCTGGTGCACGTCTCGCAGATCTCCAGCGAGCGCGTGGAGAAGGTCGGCGACAAGCTGAAGGAAGGCGACGTGGTCAAGGTCAAGGTGCTGGAAGTCGACAAGCAGGGCCGCATCCGCCTGTCGATGAAGGCCGTGGAAGAAGGCGAGGGCGCGTCGGCCGAATAAGCCGCACGCTGCCAGCGTCGTTCCAGGAAAAAGCGGGCTTCGGCCCGCTTTTTTCTTGCCTGGCGTTTGCGCAGCCGCGACGCGGCGTCAACGGTGACGTCCTGTCGCGGCTGGCGCCGCTCCTGCACAGGATGACGGAGCATTTGGCCCGCGACTTGGCCGAGGCTGCTAGCGATCGCTGGAGAGCATCTGCAGATGCGCTGACAGCGGCCCAGGGTCGGCGAGGGTGGGGGGGCGCGCGTCCGTAGCGCACGCTTTCGCAGGAGTGGCTTCAGCCGCGACCAGGCCGGCATGGCGATCTTGGGAATGCCTGGGGGGTGATCCCGAACTGGGGACCAGCGCCGCGCCTGCGGTGGGCGTTCTCAGCCGCTGCTGTCGTCTTCGATCGCCGGATAGCGCGCCAGATGCGCCGATAGCGGTCCGGGGTGGGCTAGCTGGTAGCCCTGGCCGTAGCGCGCGCCCAGCGCCTGCAGTGTCGCCAGTTCGCTCTCGGTCTCGATGCCTTCGACGACCACGTCGGCATTGGTTTCCGCGGCGAAGGAGAGGATGGCCATCGCCAGCCGCTGCCGGCGCGGTTCGGCGTCGATGCCGCGGGTCAGGGTCAGGTCCAGCTTGATGATGTCCGGCGCCAGGTGCAGCAGATGGCGCAGGCTGGCGAAGCCGGTACCGGCGTCGTCCAGGGCGATGCGCAGGCCCTGCCGCTGCAGCAGGCCGATGTGCTCGGAAAGGCGTGGGTAATCCGGCGCCTGCAATTGCTCGGTGATTTCCAGCACGATCCGCGACAGGTCGTGGCCGTGCAGCAGCGCCTGCAACTGCGGATGCAGCAGCGTCGGTGCGGACACGTTGATCGCCAGATACAGCGGCGCCGGCAACTGCGCAAGCACCTCCAGCGCCTTGCGCGCGGCGGCCAGCTCCAGTTCCAGTCCCAGTCCGACCCGGCTGGCATCGTCGAACCAGCGCAGTGGCGGCAGCGCCGGATTGGCCGGAAAGCGCGACAGTGCCTCCACCCCGACGATGCGTTGCGATGCCAGCGCCAGCACTGGCTGGGTCACGATCTGCAGGCGCGTCTCGGCGATGGTTTCGCGGATGCGGGTGGCGATCGCCGCCTTCTCGCGAAATGCGTGTTTCTCCATGTCCTGGCGGCGCGCGATGTCGGTCTGCAGTGCGGCGCGGTCCATCGCCAGCGCCAGCGTCGCGCCGACCAGGGTCGCCAGCAATTCCAGCGTGCGCACGTCCTGTGCGCTGTAGGCGTTGGGTTGCGGCGCGAGGACCTTGAGCACGCCGATGCTGCGGTCGCCGTAGCGCAGCGGCACCACCAGCATCGAGCGCAAACCGATGCGCCGGCAGGCCGCGCGGTCCACGCGCGGATCGACTTCCGAATCGTCGCAGCGCAAGACCTCGCCGGTCCGCATGCACAGCCCCGACAGGCTGCCGTTGCTGGGCAGGCGCAGGCCGAGGTGACGCTCGGCGACGCCGCTGGCCGACCAGTACAGCATGTCCTTGCCGTCGCACATCTCCACCACGGCGCCATTGGAGCGGGTCAGCTCCTGCGCGCGGCGGGTGACCACGTCGACCACCTGCAGCGGATCGCCGCCGGCCGCGGCGATTTCGCCCTGCGCCAGGATGATGCGCGACAGCAGCGCCGCGTCGTCCTGGGTCGCGGCGGCGGCGTGCTGGATGAGGTCCGAAATGTCGGATGCCTTGGCCATGTCTGCATCATGTGGCAGTGCGTCGGAGGACGGCAATCGCGCGGCGCGCGCTTCGCCCAGACAGCGTGTTGAACTGATCGCTCCATCACGCTGCGCGCGTGCGCGTGCTCAATCGCCAGCGCCACCCTTGCGCGGCTTGCCGTACAGGCTGCGCAACTCGTCCTTGGCTTGCTCCAGGATCTGGCGGCGCTGCGCCGGCAACTGGTCGCCGGCGCGATTGATGTAGAAGGTCAGCATCGACATGGCCGAGCGATACGGACCGGTGCGGCGGCGTGCGTGCAGGTCGGCCGACTGCTTGAGCGCGCGTGCGATCGCGGCCGGATCGTTGCCTTCGAACACGTTCGGCGCGACGCCGAGCGACTGTTGCGCGTCGCTGCCGCGGCGCTGGTTGAGGTCGGTGCTGGAGAGTGACGGGCTGCTCTGTGCCATTGGTGATGCTCCTTGGCGATGGCGATGGCGATGGCGGTGGAGAGGTACAACGCATGCGCAGTCCCACAGTGCAGGACCCGATGGCGGATGCCGCCGCCATCGCTGCCGCGCGCCGCGAGGCGACGGCAGTTCGACGTCGAAGGGAGACGGAGGCGGACGCGGCGCGAACGCGCGCCGCCGCGATCGCGTGTGCGGGTCGTGGAGCGTCCCGCGCGCGTGATGGGCGATGCCGTTGTTCGCTGATGTTGCCGTGCTGCATTCCGTTCCCAGAGGCGAAGCTTGTGCGTGATGCGCAAACGCTAGGCCGGGATACGTGACGCCGTCGACAACATAACCGCGCTACGCGGAGCGAGTGGTAGACATTATGTCGTTCGATGAACGCTTAATGGAAAAACCCCTAAAAACAGGGCTCGCGCGAGGTTGCGCTTGATTGCCTGGATAACGTCACCATTTTCATTGCCGAGAAAATGGCGCAAGCCATCCAGCTGGACAATCCGCACAGTCGGCATCGTCGGCGCGCCCCAGGTTGGTTGCGACGCTGACACCAGGAGATCGCATGTCGTTGGCGCAGGCGCGCTTCCATCCCGCCGTAGCACGCTGGTTCGAGCAACGTTTCGCGGCGCCCACGCCGGCGCAGGCGGCGGCGTGGCCGGCGATCCAGGCCGGACGGCATACGCTGGTCGCCGCGCCGACCGGCTCGGGCAAGACCCTGACGGCATTTTTGGCTGCGCTGGATGCGCTGGTCCGCGAAGGCCTGCGTGAAGGCGGCCTGCAGGACCGTACCCAGGTGTTGTACGTGTCGCCACTGAAAGCGCTTTCAAACGACATCCAGCTCAATCTCGAGGCGCCGCTGCAGGGCATTCGCGCCGAACTGGCGGCGCTGGGTTTGCCGGATGTGTCCATTCGCACCGCGGTACGCACCGGCGACACCCCACAGCGCGAGCGCGCGCAGGCGCGGCGGCGCCCGCCGCATGTGCTGGTGACCACGCCGGAGTCGCTGTACGTGCTGCTCGGCTCGGTGTCCGGGCGCGAGACGCTGCGCCACGTGCGCACGGTGATCGTCGACGAGATCCATGCGCTGGCGGCGAACAAGCGCGGCAGCCATCTGGCGTTGTCGCTGCAGCGCCTGCAGCAGCTGTGCGAGGCGCCGCCGCTGCGCATCGGCCTGTCGGCGACGCAGAAGCCGATCGAGGCGGTCGCACGTTTCCTGGTCGGCAGCGCCGCGGTGCACGACGGCGTTGCCGACTGCGCCATCGTCGACATCGGCTATGCGCGTGCCCGCGACCTGGCGCTGGAGGTGCCGCCGACGCCGCTCAGCGTGACCATGTCCGCCGACCAGTGGCAGCAGGCGTATACGCGCCTGGCCGAGTTGGTGCGCGCGCACCGCACCACTCTGGTGTTCGTCAACACCCGGCGCATGGCCGAGCGCACCGCGCGGCACCTGGGCGAACTGCTCGGCACGCAGGCGGTGGCGGCGCATCACGGCAGCCTGGCGCGCGAGACCCGGCTGCTCGCCGAGCGCCGGCTCAAGGCCGGCGAGCTGCAGGTGCTGGTGGCCACCGCCTCGCTGGAACTGGGCCTGGACATCGGCGACGTCGACCTGGTCTGCCAGCTGGGCTCGCCGCGTTCGATCGCCGCGTTCCTGCAGCGCGCCGGCCGCTCCGGGCACGCGGTGGGCGGCACGCCGAAGGCGCGCTTGTTTCCGCAGTCGCGCGACGACCTGGTCGAGTGCGCGGCCTTGCTGGATTGCGTGCGCCGCGGCGAACTGGATGCGCTGCGCATGCTCGATGCGCCGCTGGACGTGCTCGCCCAGCAGCTCGTCGCCGAGGTGGCCTGCCAGGAGTGGGAGGAAGACGCGCTGTACGCGCTGGTGCGTGGCGCCTGGCCGTATGCGGCGTTGCCGCGCGCGCAGTTCGACGCGGTGCTGCGCATGCTCAGCGAAGGCTTCAGCACGCGGCTGGGGCCGCGCGCCGGCTACCTGCATCGCGATGCGGTGCATCGCCGCGTGCGCCAGCGCCGAGGTGCGCGGATGGCGGCGCTCACCTCCGGCGGCACCATTCCCGAGACCGGCGACTACAGCGTGGTGCTGGAGCCGCAGGCGCAGACCATCGGCACGGTCAACGAGGATTTCGCGGTGGAGAGCCTGGGCGGCGACGTGTTCCAGCTCGGCAACGCCAGCTACCGCATCCTGCGCGTGGAAGCGGGGCGGGTACGGGTGGAGGACGCGCGCGGCGCACCGCCCAACATCCCGTTCTGGATCGGCGAGGCGCCCGGGCGCAGCGATGCGTTGTCGCTGGGCGTGTCGCGGCTGCGGGCCGAAGTCGCGCAGGCGCTGGAGCAGGGCGGCGCGGCGCAGGCGCTGCAGTGGCTGTGCGGCCCGCTGGCACTGGACGCCGCCGCCGCGCAGCAGATCGTCGATTATCTGGGCCGCGCGCATGCGGCGCTGGGCGTCTTGCCGACCCAGCAATGCATCGTGCTGGAACGCTTCTTCGATGCCACCGGCGGCACCCAGCTGGTGATCCACAGCGTCTACGGCAGCCGCATCAACCGCGCCTGGGGCCTGGCCCTGCGCAAGCGCTTCTGCCGCACCTTCAATTTCGAGTTGCAGGCGGCCGCGACCGAGGACGCGATCGTGCTGTCGCTGTCGACCCGGCACAGCTTCGCCCTGGACGAGGTGGCGCGCTATCTGCGCGCCGCGTCGGCGCTGGACGTGCTGGTACAGGCGCTGCTGGACGCGCCGCTGTTCGGCGTGCGCTGGCGCTGGAACGCCACCAACGCGCTGGCGCTGCCGCGCTTCACCGGCGGGCGCAAGGTCGCGCCGCAACTGCAGCGGATGAAGTCCGAGGATCTGCTGGCCACGGTGTTTCCCGACCAGGTGGCCTGCGCGGAGAACCTGGTCGGCGAGCGCGAGATTCCCGAGCACCCGCTGGTGGCGCAGACCCTGCGCGACTGCCTGGACGAGGCGATGGACAGCGACGGCTGGCTGCAACTGCTGCGCGGCATCGAGGCCGGCGAGATGCGCGTGCTGGCGCGCGAGCTGACCGCGCCCTCGCCGCTGGCGGCCGAGGCGCTCGACGCGCGGCCCTATGCCTTTCTCGACGACGCGCCGCTGGAAGAGCGGCGTACCCAGGCGGTGCACAGTCGCCGCTACCAGGATCCGCACAGCGCCGACGATCTCGGCCAGTTGGACCCGCAGGCGATCGCTGCGGTGCGCGAGGAGGCCTGGCCGCAGCCGCGCAGCCGCGACGAGATGCACGAGGCGCTGCTCACGCTCGGGGTGGTGAGCGTGGACGAGGCCGCCGCGCAGCCGCAGTGGCGGCAGTGGTTGGATGAACTGGCTGCCGACGCGCGCGCCACCTGCCTGCACGGCGTCGACGGCGCCGCGGCGGCGTTGTGGGTGACGGCCGAAGCGCAGGCGGCGGTGGCGCCGCTGTACCCGCAGGCCAGCGCGCGGCC
>NZ_AQOI01000040.1:0-13156 GCF_000364665.1 Xanthomonas sp. SHU 199 | reverse complement strand
TCAGGCGCCCGGCGACGCGCCGCCACAGCCGCTCGGCGACGCCGCCGTCGGCGGCGTCCTGCGCCGCGGGCAGCGCCGACAGCAGCATGTCCCAGGCGACGAAATCGCTGTCGGGCAGCAGGTACAGGCGCCAGCAGCACTGCTGCTGGCGATCGTAGAAGCGCAGGCTCTCCAGCACGCCGTCGCTGTCCACATCCAGGTGCGCGGCCACGCTGCAGGCGTGGCGCCAGCCGATCAGTTCGGCGCCGGTGTGGGCGCGGTACAGACACAACACCGTGCCCAGTGCGGCCAGCTGCGCCGGGCGCGGCAGCGGCGCGGCGATCCGCTCCGGGCCGGTACGCGCTGGCGCAGCGATGCGCATGTAGGACTACCAGTCCAGCGCCAGGCTGACCGAGACGTTGCGCCCGGCGCCGGTGTAGCGGTCGAGCACGCTGCTGCTGGCCAGGGTCGCGCCGGGCAGCATGTTCCAGTCGATGTAGCGGCGGTCCGCCAGGTTGAACACGCCGACGTCGAGCCGCGCGCCTTCGGTGAAGTGCCAGTGCGCGAGCAGGTCCAGCGTCGCGTAGCCGGCCGGCGTGTAATAGCTCGGTAGTTCCGGCCGGCGCTTCTTCGCCACCGCGGTGGCGACCAGTTGCGCGCCCCAGGTGTTGCGGTCGTAGCCCAGGCCGAGCACGCCGCGCAGCGGATCCACCGAATTGAGCGGCGTGCCGTCGGTGCGGTTGTCGCCGCGCGCATAGGCCGCGCTGGCCTGCAGCGACCAGCCGCTCCAGCGCGCATCGAGTGCGCCGAAGTCGATGCCGGCCTTGGCCTCCACGCCGCGGATGGTCACCCGGTCGACGTTGCGCGATTGATACAGCATCAGGCCGTCGGCGTTGAAGCCGACGAAGCGGTAGGACTCGATGAAGTCGCGATAGGCGTTGCGGTAGGCGCTCAGGCCGGCGTAGACCGCCTGACCGGCGTAGCGCACACCCAGTTCGGCGCCGCGACTGGTCTCCGGCTTCAGGTCGGGATTGGCGATCGCGGTGTAGCCGATGAGCAGATTGGTGAAGCCGATATTGACGTCGTTGTACGGCGGCGCGCGGAAGCCGTGCGCGTAGTTGGCG
The DNA here is from genome assembly GCF_000364665.1 of Xanthomonas sp. SHU 199. Classification (NCBI taxonomy): domain Bacteria; kingdom Pseudomonadati; phylum Pseudomonadota; class Gammaproteobacteria; order Lysobacterales; family Lysobacteraceae; genus Xanthomonas; species Xanthomonas sp. SHU 199. The sequence goes on along the minus strand of NZ_AQOI01000040.1, from coordinate 12,053 downwards.
TACAACGACCAGGCGTCGTCCAGGCGCCAGATCGCGCCGAGCTTGGGCGAGACGTTGCGATCGCTGATCTTCTTCGCCGCCACGCCGGGATTGTCGGTGGCGAAGATCGCGTCGACCTGCGGCGACAGCCGATAGTAGTCGGCACGCAGCGCCGGGGTCAGGCTGAAGCGGCCGTCGGCCAGCGCGATCTCGTCCTGCAGGTAGGCGCCGGCCTTGCGCGTCTCGGTGATCGGGAAGTCGCGGACCGGGAAGGTTTCCATGCCCACGGTCTTGCTGATCGTGCCGGTGCGCAGGTTCAGCGTGCGGCCGTCGCGCTTTTCGTGGGTGTCGGTGTGCGACAGGTCGATGCCGTAGCTGATGTCGTGCACGATGCGCCCCTGATCGACCCGCTTGTGCAGATTCGCCTGCAGTCCGTACAGGCGCTGGTCGAAGTCGTGCTCCATGTGCCGCAGCGTGCCGTTGCTCCGGCGCTCGTCGGTGCGTTGCAGGCTCTGGCTGTCCTGGCGGTACAGCTGCCACTGCAGGTCGTCGGCGAGCAGCGTGTCGAGCTGGTCCACCTCGTGTGCCAGCGACACGCGGGCGCGGGTCTGATGGTCGCGGCCGCGCTGCGACAGGATGCTGGCGGTGACGTTGCTCAGCGCATCGATGCGCGAGTAGTCCTCGTTGCCTTCGACGGTCAGCTTGAAGCGCTGATTGGCGCTGGGCGCGTAGACCAGCTTGCTGAGCAGGCTGCGGCCGTCGCTGCTGAGCGGATTGGGCGCGGTGCGGGCGGCGCCGATGCTGCGGTTGTCGCCCTGGGTCTCGCTTTCCTGGCCCTGGCGATGGCTGAGCGCGGCCATGCCGCTCCAGCGGTCGCCGCCGAAAGCGACCAGCGCGCCGGCGAACAACCCCTTCCACTCGCTCTCGTAGCCGAACTTCAGGCCGACGTAGCTGTCCTTGCCCGGCGCCAGATAATCGGCCGGATCCTTGGTGACGTAGGCGACCACCCCGCCCAGCGCATCCGAACCGTACAGCGCGCTGGCCGGACCGCGCACGATCTCCACGCGCTTGAGCGTGTCCATGTCGACGAAGTTGCGGTTGGCGTTGAGGTAGCTGCCGAAACTGAAGGTGTCCGAGACCGGGATGCCGTCGGTCTGGATCAGCACGCGGTTGCCGTCCAGGCCACGGATGCGGATGCCGGAGATGCCGCTGAAGCGGCCGCTGTTGCCGGTGGCGGACACGCCGGGCGTATAGCGCAGCAGATCCTTCAGGTCGTGGACCAGTGCGCGGTCCATCTGTTCGCGATCGATCACGTCGACGCTGCCGGGCACGTCGACGATGGCGCGCTGGGTGCGGGTGGCGGTGACCTGCAGGCGATCGAAATCGCGGGTGGCGGCCGCCGCACTGGCGGCGTCGTCAGCGTCGGAGGCAGAGGCGGGTGCGGGAGCGGCATGCGCGCAGGCGGCCAGAGCCAGCCACAGCGCGCCGGTGAGCGGGGCGGTACGGAACATGGGGAGCATCGGTGGTCGCGTAAGACCCTCGACCGGCACGGCGCGGGGTCCGCGCCTGGCCGAGGGGGAGAGAAGGATCGCGACTGCGAGGCGGCCGCGGCCGACGCGCAAGGGCGTGGGCCAGGTGGCGGCAGATCGGGCGGGGAGACCGGCCGCGCGCGGCGGCCGGAGGGCATCACTTGGTCAGGATCAGCTTGTCGTTGCTGGTGTGGCGCAGACGATAGACGCGGTCGCCGTGCTGGATCAGCACTTCGCGGCGGCCCTTGAGCAGCGCCTGGCTGCTGATGGTTTCTTCGGCCGGCACGGCGCGCGGCACGGTGCGCTCGCGCAGGCTCAGGGTCTCGGGGTGACGCAACAGCACGGGTTGAGCGGTCATGGTCGAACTCCATCCACGGGGTGCATCGAGATGATAATGATTCTCAATACTTAATCAAGACCCATTCTCGCCCGATTCGATTCGCAATCCCGATCGAAATACCGACCACGAAAGATTCCAAAGATCGTTACGCACTATCGCTCTCGCCACCGCGCCGCCGCTGCACTACGGCGGCGCAAGCGCATGCCGTCGTCAGCGCACCGCGGCGTCGACCCGTTCCCACCATGCCGCGTCGTCGCGCGCGGCCAGCTCCAGCGCGCCCAGGTTCTCCAGCAGCTGCGACACCCGGCTGGCACCGAGGATCACCGTGGAGACGTGCGGGTTGCGCAGGCACCAGGCGATCGCCAGTGACGCCGGCGCCACGCCCTCTTCCGCGGCCAGCGCGGTAAAGGCGCGCGCGCGCTCGATACGGCGCTGCGCCGGCGGCCCGATCACTTCCTGCTGCAGCCAGGCATTGCGCTCCTGGCCAAGCCGCGAGGCGGGATCGATGCCGTCGTTGTACTTGCCGGTCAGCAGGCCCGAGGCCAGCGGCGACCAGATGGTGGTACCCAGGCCGAGCTCGGCGTAAAGCGGCGCGTATTCCTGCTCCACGCGCGCGCGGTGCAGCAGGTTGTACTGCGGCTGCTCCATCGACGGCCCATGCAGGCCCAGCGCGCGCGCCACCTGCGCCGCCTCGCGGATGCGCTCGGCCGGCCACTCGGAGGTGCCCCAGTACAGCACCTTGCCCTGGCGGATCAGCGCGTCCATCGCGCGCACGGTTTCCTCCACCGGCGTGTCCGGATCGGGGCGGTGGCAGTAGTACAGATCCAGATAGTCCACCCGCAAGCGCTTGAGCGCGGCATGGCAGGCGTCGGTGACGTGCTTGCGCGACAGCCCGCGCTGGGTCGGGCGCGGCGACTCGACGGCGCCGAAGTAGACCTTGCTGGACACGCAGAAGCCGTCGCGCGGCAGCCGCAGGTCGGCGATCACGTCGCCCATCACCTGCTCGGCGCGGCCGTGCGCATAGACCTCGGCGTTGTCGAAGAAGTTGATGCCGTGGTCCCAGGCGGCGGCGATCAGGTTGCGCGCTTCGTCGCGGCCGGTCTGCCCGCCGAAGTTGATCCAGGCGCCGAACGACAGCGCCGACAGTTGCAGCCCGGTGGCACCGAGGCGACGGTATTGCATGGCAACTCCTCCTGCTGAGCGAACCCGCGGCACGGCCGGCGGGCGGCCGCACAGTGTAGCGGCGCTGCCGCAAGCCCCCGTCGGCGCCGCCACGCCGGCGGCAGCCAGGCGCCCCGCTCTTGCAAATCCCCAATCCCCAATCCCGAATCCCCCGACTGAACACGCCTCGCCTTGCCGGCCGTCACCCCCTGCACTAGGCTTCCCGTCTTTGGTCGGGGACCGGGGACGCAGATGGTCGAGGGATTGGGAAGGATCGGCTTCGGCCTGTTCGGTTTGGCGGTGTTGATCGGGATCACCTGGCTGTTCTCCAACAACCGCCGGGCGGTGGACTGGAAGCTGGTCGCGACCGGCCTGGTCCTGCAGATCGGGTTCGCCTCGCTGGTGCTGCTGGTCCCGGGCGGCCGTGAGGTGTTCGACTGGCTCGGCCAGGTGTTCGTCAAGGTGCTGAGCTTCGTCAACGAAGGCTCCAGCTTCATCTTCGGCAGCCTGCTCGACACCAAGACCTACGGCTTCATCTTCGCCTTCCAGGTGCTGCCGACCATCATCTTCTTCTCCGCGCTGATGGGCGTGCTGTACCACCTGGGGGTGATGCAGGCGGTGGTACGGATGATGGCCTGGGCGATCACCAAGGTGATGCGCGTGTCCGGCGCCGAGACCACCAGCGTCTGCGCCAGCGTGTTCATCGGCCAGACCGAGGCGCCGCTGACGGTGCGTCCGTACATCCCGCGCATGACCGAGTCCGAGCTGCTGACGATGATGATCGGCGGCATGGCGCACATCGCCGGCGGCGTGCTGGCGGCCTACGTGGGCATGCTCGGCGGCGGCGATCCGGCGCAGCAGGCGTTCTACGCCAAGCATCTGCTGGCGGCCAGCATCATGGCCGCGCCGGCGACGCTGGTGGTGGCCAAGCTGCTGATCCCGGAGACCGGCACGCCGCTGACCCGCGGCACGGTCAAGATGGAAGTGGAGAAGACCACCAGCAACGTGATCGATGCCGCCGCCGCCGGCGCCGGCGACGGCCTGCGCCTGGCGCTGAACATCGGCGCGATGCTGCTGGCGTTCATCGCGCTGATCGCGCTGGTCAATGCGCCGCTGACCTGGATCGGCGACGTCACCGGCCTGGCCAGCGTGATCGGCCGCCCGACCAACCTGTCCACCATCTTCGGCTACGTGCTGGCGCCGGTGGCCTGGGTGATCGGCACGCCATGGCCGGATGCGACCACGGTCGGTTCGCTGATCGGCCAGAAGGTGGTCATCAATGAGTTCGTCGCGTATACCGAGCTGTCGCGTATCGTCCAGGGCCAGGTTCCGGGCGTGAGCCTGAGCGCGGAAGGCCGGCTGGTCGCCACCTACGCGCTGTGCGGCTTCGCCAACTTCAGCTCGATCGCGATCCAGATCGGCGGCATCGGCGGCCTGGCCCCCGAGCGCCGCCACGACCTGGCCCGCTTCGGCCTGCGTGCGGTGCTGGGCGGCTCGATCGCGACCTTCATGACCGCGACCATCGCCGGGGTGCTGTCGCACTTCGCCTGATCCGGCCGCGGCATCCGCCGCACCCGTTTTTTTTTCCAGTTCCAGTCGAGAAGCAGTACATGCCTATGAGTTCGGTCATCGTCGTCGGTTCGTTCAATGTCGACCATGTGTGGCGGTGCGAGAATCTGCCCGCACCGGGGGCGACCATCGCCGGCCGCTACAGCACCGGCCCCGGCGGCAAGGGCTTCAACCAGGCGGTGGCGGCGGCGCGCGCCGGCGCGCGTACCAGCTTCGTCTGCGCGCTCGGCGACGACGCCGGCGGCGCGATGGCGCGCGGCCTGGCCGCGCAGGACGGTATCGCCCTGGTCGCCGAGGCCAGCAGCGAGCCGACCGGCACCGGCGGCATCTACGTCGACGGCCACGGCCGCAACACCATCGTCATCGGCGCCGGCGCCAACGCCGCGCTGAGCCTGGACTTCGTGCAGGCGCAGCGTCCGCTGCTGGGCTCGGCGCGGGTGCTGCTGGCGCAGCTGGAATCGCCGATCGAGACCATCGAGGGCACCCTGGCGCTGGCCCGCGAGGCCGGCCTGACCACGGTGCTCAACGCCGCCCCGGCCAACGCGCAGACCAGCATCGGCCTGCTCAAGCTGGCCGACGTGCTGACCCCCAACGAAACCGAGTTCGCCGCCCTGCTCGCCCGCCATGTCGGCGTGCGCGTGGACGCCGACGACGTCGCCGCCACCGATGGCGGCAGCCTGCACGCGCTGTGCCGCAAGCTGCTGCCGGGCGGCACCGTGGTGGTGACGCTGGGCGCGGTCGGTGCGTTCATCTCGCACCCCGAGGAGCGCCTGCTCGGCGACACCCAGCCCTACTACCGGATCGGCGCCGAAACCGCGCATACCGTGGACACCACCGGTGCCGGCGACGCCTTCAACGGCGCCCTGGTGGCGTCGCTGGCGCAGTCGCCGAACGCCGCGTTCGCCACCCATGTGCGCTTCGCCAACCACTACGCGGCGCGCTCTACCGAGGCCGAAGGCGCGGCGGCATCGATGCCGCGGCTGACGCCCGAGGCCGGCTGAGCGATCGGCGCGACGGTGCCGGCCGTCGCCGTTGCCTGCCATCACAAACCAGCGCCGGCGCTGCGCCGGCCACGCATCCGACAAGGAGTTGCCGATGCCCCGCCGTTCCATCATCCCGTTCGCCGTGCTGTGTGCGCTGCTGCTCCCGCTGTCCGCCGCCGCGGCACCGCGCTGCGACTGGAACAGCCTGGCCTCCGACGCCGACCGCGCCGCGGTGACCGTCTCCGCCGAACGCCTGCAGCAGGTGATCGCGGCGCATTACGACGATGCCGAGCAGGAAAAGGGCGCGGCGCTGGCGCGGACCCTGCTGCAGCGCGCGCAGACGCCGCAGCAGCCGGGCACATTGGAAGGCCGCTGGAAGGTGCGCTCGATCCAGGTCGACCCGCACTTCGCCTACGCCTATCCCTACTTCAAGGCCGAGATCCGCCGCGATCCCTGCGGCTACCACCTGAGCAAGACCAGCGGCTCGCAGCGCCGCAGCGGCACGCTGTATCCGCTGTCCGCCGGCAGCCATGAGCTGGCCTTCCTCGGCGCCAGCACGGTCAACGACGAGCCTGAAGCGGCCTACGCGCCCGGCCATGCCTCCGACGGCACGCACGGCAACAGCGTCGGCCGCCTGGTCGCGCTGGGCCCGGACGAACTGCTGCTGATCCTGGACGGCAAGGACAACGGTTTCGAGCTGTACCAGCTGATGCGCTGACGGCCGCGCGGGCCGCCCGGCCCGCCAGCGCATGTGCCCCGTTACACTACGCGCATGCGTATCGGCCCCTACACGATCGAACCGAAGGTGATCCTGGCACCGATGGCCGGGGTCACCGACAAGCCGTTCCGGCTGCTGTGCAAGCGGCTGGGCGCGGGCCTGGCCGTGTCGGAAATGACCATCTCCGATCCGCGCTTCTGGCAGACCCGCAAGTCGCTGCAGCGCATGGACCACGCCGGCGAGCCGGACCCGGTCAGCGTGCAGATCGCCGGTACCGAACCCCAGCAACTGGCCGAGGCCGCGCGCTACAACGCCGACCACGGCGCGCAACTGATCGACATCAACATGGGTTGCCCGGCGAAGAAGGTGTGCAACGCCTGGGCCGGCTCGGCGCTGATGCGCGACGAGGCGCTGGTGGCGCGCATCCTCGGCGCGGTGGTGAAGGCCTCGCCAGTGCCGGTGACGCTGAAGATCCGCACCGGCTGGGACTGCGACCACCGCAACGGCCCGGTCATCGCGCGCATCGCCGAGGACTGCGGCATCGCCGCGCTGGCGGTGCACGGGCGCACCCGCGACCAGCATTACAGCGGCCAGGCCGAGTACGCGACCATCGCCCAGATCAAGGCGATGCTGCGCATTCCGGTGATCGCCAACGGCGACATCGATTCGCCGCAGAAGGCGGCGCAGGTGCTGGCCGCGACCGGCGCCGATGCGGTGATGGTCGGGCGCGCGGCGCAGGGCCGGCCGTGGATCTTCGGCGAGATCGCGCACTACCTGGCCACCGGCGAACTGCGACCGGCACCGTCGCTGACCTTCGTCCGCGACACGCTGCTCGGCCACCTGCAGGCGCTGCACGCGTTCTACGGCGAGGTGCAGGGCGTGCGCATCGCGCGCAAGCACCTGGGCTGGTATGCCAAGGATCAACCCGAGAACGCCGCGTTCCGCGCCGTGGTCAACCGCGCCGAGAGCGCACAAGCGCAACTGGCGCTGACCGCCGAGTACTTCGATGCGCTGATCGCCGGGGTGTCGCCGGCCTTGTCCGCCGCCGCCTGACGTCTTCTTCTCCCTGGAGCACCGCCATGGGCACGTCTCCCGAAACCCCGACCTATCTGCACGGCTATTCCGACACCGAACAGGCACGCCTGTTGAAACAGGCGCGGCTGCTCGAAGCCACCCTGTTCAACCAGATCGACTACACCGGCGCGCGGCGCCTGCTGGAAGTGGGCAGCGGCGTCGGCGCCCAGACCGAAGTCTTGCTGCGGCGCTTCCCGGAGCTGCACGTCACCGGCATCGACCTGAGCGAGGCGCAACTGCAGGCCGCGCGCGACAACCTGCAGCGCATGCCCTGGTGCCAGGACCGCTACACGCTGCAGCAGGCCGACGCCGGCGACCTGCCGTTCCAGCCGCGCAGCTTCGATGCGGCGTTCCTGTGCTGGGTGCTGGAGCACGTGCCGTCGCCGGCGCGGGTGCTCAGCGAAGTGCGGCGGGTGCTGGCACCGGGGTCGCCGGTGTACGTGACCGAGGTGATGAACGCCTCGTTCCTGCTGCATCCGTACTCGCCGAACGTGTGGCGCTACTGGATGGCGTTCAACGACTTCCAGTACGACCACGGCGGCGACCCGTTCGTCGGCGCCAAGCTCGGCAACCTGTTGCTGGCCGGCGGCTATCGCGACGTCAGCACCGAGATCAAGACGCTGCACCTGGACAACCGCGAGCCGGCGCGGCGCAAGACCATGATCGGGTTCTGGGAGGAACTGTTGCTGTCGGCGGCCGAACGGCTGCTGCAGGCCGGCGCGGTGGATGCGGAGACCGTGGCCGGCATGCGCCGGGAAATGGCCCAGGTGCAGAGCGACCCGGACGCGGTGTTCTTCTATTCGTTCGTGCAGGCGCACGCGACGGTGTATTGAGCGGCGTTTACGGCGCCGCGGTAGGCACCTGAGCGCCGACCGGCGCGGGCGATGCCGGTTCGGTCCAGATCCGTTGCCACATCCGCGCCAGCGCCGCACCAATCTGCCCACGTGCCACCGGCGCCCGGTACGCGGCCTGCAGCTGCCGCGGCGGCATCGCCACCCAGCCGTCGCCCTGCTGTCGCGCCACCGCGAAGTTGAAGTTGTAGTCCGGCTCCAGGCCCATGCGCAGGTCGCTGAGCACCAGTTCGCCGTCCTTGACCTGCGCGCGCATGAAGCCGCGGTTGAACCAGCTCAACTGCTGCACCGCCGGCAGGTCGCGCACCTGCGCCAGCGCCTGGATGTTGGAAGGATAGCCCTGGAAGCGCATCGGTCCGCGGTCGGCGACCAGCGAGCGCTCGCCGATCACATAGCCGCTCGGGGTCATCGCCACCACCCGCCATAGCAGCGTGTTGAACGGCATCGGCACCGAGAAGCGCGGCGCCTGCGCCAGGCCCATCGCCGCCAGCGCGCGGTCGGCCTCGCGGTCGACCAGCCGCTTGGCCAGCAGCGACCAGCCCAGGTAGACACTGCTCAACAGCAGTCCGACCAGCAACGCCTGCTGCGCCACGCGCCGCGCGCGGGCGAACCAGGCGATGGCGCAGGCCAGCAGCAGCCACAGCGTGTAGGCGGGATCGATGATGAACACGCTCGACCACATCGTCGGCGATGGCCGCAGCGGCCACCACAGCTGCGTGCCGTAGACGGTGAACGCATCCAGCAGCGGGTGGGTGATCAGCGCCAGCTGGATCGCCCAGAACCAGCGGTGTGGCGCTTCGGCCACGCGTCCATGGCCGAAGCGCCGGAACAGCCACCAGATCAGCCAGCCCAGCAACGGCAGCACGAACAGCGAATGGCTGACGCTGCGATGCACCGTCATCAGCGTCACCGGATCGCGGGTCAGCGGCAGCAGGATCAGCGCATCGAGATCCGGCAGGGTGCCGAGCGCGGCGCCGGCAAGCAGTGCCGCGCGCCGATGTGCGGCCGGGGCGATGGCGGCGGCAATGGCGCCGCCGAGGACGATCTGGGTGAGGGAATCCATCGGCGGATGCTAGCAGCGATGCGGCGATCGAGGCACAGCGGTAGCCGTGGCGGGCGTGCTGCGCCTTGACGAGCGGATGGGCGAACACGCGCCACTACATGCCAAATAGAACAGGCAAGGCGCCCGCTGGGACGCCCTGCCCTTCTTCATGCGCTGTTTGAATCAGCCGCTCACTTGAACCATCCGTGGACAACATTGGAGACGGTTGCCGCCACGCCGATGTTGCTTGAGAGCGCATAGCCGACCACGTCCGAGCCGATGGTGGCAAACCACTTCCAGAAGCCCTTCTTCGAGGTAGCTCCGCCAGCGGTGGACTCCCCATGCTCGGCGGCATACTTGGACCAGTACTGCGTGGAGTGCCTGGCCACGCTAAGCGCGCCCAGGACAAGCGCGCCATTCTTCGACTTGGGGTCGAGCCGCGCAATGCCTTCCCGCTCCAGTTCCTCGAACTGCAACGCCGCCGCGTCGAAGTCCTCGGCGTTCTGCACGATCTGGTCCATCCGCTCGATGAACGAGTATTCGTAGGCGCTGAGCTGCTGGCGCAGCCCGGCCAGGTTCTCGGTCATCGGCCGGGTCGGATCGACGCCATCGACGATGGGCTGCTGCGTGGCGACGAAGCGTTCCAGCGGCACGCCGGGGGCATAGCCGCACTTCTTGACCAGCAGGGTCAGCGCGTCTTCGGCCGTGGCATTCAGGTCCATCAGGCAGCCCAAGTACATGTTGTGCTGGATGCCAGCCTGGTCGACCGGGTTTTCGGCCGCCAGCGCAGGGGCGCCGACGACACTGCCCACCAGCAGAGCGGTTGCGACAAGGAACTTCTTCTTCATGAGCGTTCTCTCGCTATATGGAAGGGATTGGAGATGGCTGGGGTGCGTGGATCGCCCCCGGGGGATGGCCACCGCCGCATCGGCACACGCTGCGATCCGGCGATTCCAGGCTAGGCAGCGCGTCGGCGTGGCACGAGGGCGAAGCCGGGCCGCCCACGGAACGAACCGGGTCGGATTGGCGACGCCGTGCCAGGCGGAGCGACTGCACGGTGGCGCGCCTCGCGCCTGCGGCACGGATGCCACTGCCGAAAAATCAAGGCCTTAGGCGGATTTGTTCCCGGTCTATACCCGCGGATGCGCTGGCATCCGCGCCGCCGCCATTCGTAGGCTGCAGTCTCTTCTCTGCGCGTTGCGAGGTTCCGATGCCCACCCACCGTTCCGTCTTCCATGCCGCCCTTGCCGCGGCCCTGCTGACCTTGCCGCTGATCGCCCACGGCCACGACACCCTGCCGCCGGACTGGTGTCTGGAGGAGAGCCAGGAGCCGGAGGTGGTGGTGAAATTCGATTTCGACGGCGAGCAGTTGCGGCAGACGATGGACAAGTGCGGCGTGGTCGATAGCCACGAGCCGTACACCAATACGCTGAACACCATCGCCGCCTATTGCGAGGTGGTGGCGCCGTCGCGCTCGGCCAAGCCCATCGTGCTCGGCCCGACGACCTTCCTGGCACGCGACCACCACAGCGCCTACCGCATGGAGCAAGGCTTGAAGGGCGCCTGCGTGGTCTGCCCGGCCAAGCGCGGGCGCTGACGCACCATGCAGGCGCGCTCGCCGGTTAGCGCAGCCGACGATCGCCGGCAGGAGAAGTGCCGGGCTTGCTCAGCCGAGCGCGTCCCGGCGGGTGTAGGCCAGCACCGTGTCGATCCTCGACTGCAAGGCGGCGCGCGCCTCCGCCGACAGCTCTCCGCAGTGCGCGAGCACGAAATAGGCCGAGCGCAGCACGTCCCGCCAGCGCGGGTTGCTAGGCAATTTGGAGACCGCCAGGTAGCGCTCCATCGCCCGCGCTCGCAGGCGGCCGTCGTCGATGTTCACGCGCCAGATGCGGCTGCGCTCGGCCAACTCCAAGCGTCCGGTCGCGGTGGCGCGCTCCCAGGTGTCGATGACCGCCAGCATCAGGTCGACCAGCGCACGCCGGAAGGCATCGCGCAACGCAGGCGCGGCGGCCTCCGCTGGCGTGTGCTCGGCCTGCGCGGTGTCCGCCACCGCGCCACGGTCGCGTTCCTGCAGGCCAAGGACGACCAGCCCATCGCCGCCGCGCCAGGGCGTGAAGGTCACGGCGAGCGGCGTGCCATGCCGTGCGACGATCTCCAGGCGCTGCGCGGCGCTGTCCTCCATCCGCTCCAGCGCCGCCTGCAACGCCGGGCGGTCGCCCTCGGCAACGCAGGCGAACACCGGCTGCCCGACCGGTTCGGCGTCGTCCGCGCCGCCGAGCAGCAGGCGGCCGGCACGATTGGTGGCCAGGACCTGGCCTTCGGCATCGAGCAGGCACAGCGCGTCCTCGCGGCTGTCGAGCAGGGTCTGCAACAGGCTGCGATCCTCGGCCAGCGCATCCGCCTCTCGCCGATAGCGGGCCAGTTGCTCCTCGTGGCGGACCTGCCGTGCGGCTTGCAGCAAACGTTCGCGCTGGCGGCGACGCTGCAGCCACAGCCACAGGCCGAGCGCGGCGGCGACGCCGGACACCAATGCCAGCCACAGCAGCAACGTGCGTTGGCGCAGCTGGACCTGGCGCAGGCGGTTCTCGCTTTGCAGGGCATCGATGGTGCGCTGCTTTTCGGCGGTGTCGAAGCGGATCCGCAGCCAATCCAACTGGCGATCGTGCTGCGCGCGGACCAGCGCCGCGGCCTCCGCATTCGCGCGCCGCAGCGTGGCGATGGCCGCCGCCGTCTCGCCACTGCTTTCCTGCAGCCGCGCCAACTCCTCCAGCAACGGCACCCGCACCGGATCGCCGCCGGCGGCCGCC
>NZ_AQOI01000039.1:0-327 GCF_000364665.1 Xanthomonas sp. SHU 199 | reverse complement strand
TAGGCGCCGCCGGCCTTGAGGATGGCGAGCAGGCCGACGACCATGGCGAAGGAGCGCTGCACGCACAGGGCGACCAGGCCATCGGGGCACAGGCCCTGGGCGATGAGGTGGTGCGCGAGCTGGTTGGCCTGCGCGTTGAGCGCGGCGTAGCTGAGCGTGTGCGTGTCCAGGACCAGGGCGGTGGCGTGCGGGCTGCGCTGCACCTGCTCCTCGAACAGCTGGTGGAGGCAGCGATCGTCGGGATAGGGGGCCGCGGTCTGGTTCCAGGTCTCCAGCAACAGCTGGCGTTCCTGCGGCGCCAGCAGGTCGATGCGGGACAGCGGCTGG
>NZ_AQOI01000038.1:0-2528 GCF_000364665.1 Xanthomonas sp. SHU 199 | reverse complement strand
GGTGCCGGCGGCGCAATTGCCGCTGCGCCGCGACGCCCGCGGCCGGCCCGGCCTGCATGCACCGCTGGCGCACGTGGACACCGGTTGGAGCCACAGCGGCGACTACCTGCTGGTGGCGGTGGCCGCGCACGCGCGGCTGGGGGTGGACATCGAGCGCCAGCGGCCACGGCCGCGCCTGCTGGAACTGGCGCAGCGCTTCTTCCACCCGGACGAGGTCGCGCTGCTGGCCGCGCTGGCGGCGCCGGCGCGCGAGGCGCTGTTCTTCCGCCTGTGGTGCGCCAAGGAAGCGCTGCTCAAGGCGCATGGCCACGGCATCGCCTTCGGCCTGCACCGGCTGCGCTTCGCCGAGGACGCCGGCGGCGCGCTGCGCCTGGTCTGGTGCGACCCGGGCCTGGGCACGGCCGAGGCCTGGCACCTGCACGAATGGGAGGCCGCGCCCGGCTACCGGGCGGCGCTGGCCTGGTGGCCAGGGCTGCCGTAGGTTCCATGCCTCTGGATCGTGTTGCAGCCCTGTGATTCCGATGTCGACCTCGTTGGCTGGGCAGGTCGTGCTTTGGTGTAATTTGATGTAAAAAGATATACGTTTTTATAGGAAAACGCGATGAAGCTCCCTGTGCCGCCCCCAGACAGCTGGCGTCTTCTTGCTGATGAACCTGAACGCATGATGAAGGTGTTCAGGTCGAAGATCGGTCCCGAGGTGGCTGGAAGCTACGAACACTGGGACAAACTCAGGCATAGAGTCGCGCCAGACGGCCTCACCACAGAAGAATGGTGGGCTGGCATCAAGTGGAGCCGTCGAGCGCTGGCGCGCGAACTTGATCTGGTGGACAAAGACGACGAGAACTTCGTCGTTTCCATTGCCGACTCGATGCAGCGCAGACTTCACTACATTGATCGCGAGGCGGCTGGGGCGATCAAAGGAATGGAGAGCAGCGGTGGACAGAATAGATTTCTGATCCGTTCGCTGATCGAGGAGGCCATGACGTCGTCCCAGCTTGAGGGAGCCGCTACCACCCGCGCGGTTGCAAAAGAGATGCTATCGACTGGCAGACTGCCGCGCGATCAGTCGGAGCGAATGATCTACAACAACTACCTCGCGATGAACATGATTCGCGACAGGGGGAAGCGGCCAATCACGCCCGAGGAGGTGCTGGAGCTGCATAGCATCCTGACGGACGGGACGCTGGAAAGCGCGGAATATTCTGGTCGATATCGTTCGGTGGGAGACAATGTCGTCATCTACGACCGAGGTTCCCCGCCGACGCTGCTGCATGTCCCGCCGCCTGCAATCCAAGTGGCGGACAGGATGAGACGGCTTTGCGCGTTCGCGAACGACACGGCGAGCGAAACCTTCATCCATCCTGTCGTGCGCGCCATCGCAATTCACTTCCAGATCGGCTACGACCATCCATTCGTTGATGGGAACGGACGGACGGCCAGGGCGCTCTTCTACTGGAGCATGATGAACTCCGGTTACTGGTTGACCGAATATCTGTCGATTTCGAGCGTATTGAAGAAGTCGCCCGGGAAATACATGCGGGCTTATCTCTACACCGAGAGCGATGGCGCCGATCTGAGCTATTTCGTCTCGCAGCAGTTGGAAGCGATCGAGCAGTCCATCCAGGCGTTGCACACGTATATCGCGAAGAAGCAGCAGGAAGATCGGCTTGCGCGTCACGTGCTGCGCAAGGCGCATGTGGGCGACGCTGTGCTGAATCACAGGCAGCGCGCCTTGCTGGCCAATGCACTGAAGGATCCTGGTCGGCCATACACCGTGGCCGGGCATCGGTCGGCGCACACGATCACCTATCCAACAGCGCTGGGCGACCTGAATTCCCTGGTCGCCGCGGGCCTGCTCTACAAGCAACGGGTCGGCAAGGCGTTCGAATACTACCCGGTACCTGGCCTCGCACGAATGTTGGGAGCCTGACCGCCCCAGGCGGGTGCTGAGCCTCTATGCGTTCCGGGGAAATGCCTCGGCCAGAGTGCGGCAGCGGCGCCACCTGCGATAATCCACCGATGACCGATGCTTCCCTTCCCGATTCCGTCCGCGTCGCGCTCGAACAGGGCCTGCACGCGCAAGGCCTGGACGCGGCCGCGCTGGCGCCGCCGCTGCTGGCCTATCTGGCGCTGCTGACGCGCTGGAACCGCACCTACAACCTGACCGCGATCCGCGACCCGCACGAGATGGTGACCCGCCATCTGCTGGATTCGCTGGCGATGCAGCCGTTCGCCCAGGAGGGCGCGCTGGCCGACCTGGGCACCGGTCCTGGGCTGCCCGGCATTCCGCTGGCGATCGCGCGGCCGCAGCTGCGGGTGACCCTGGTCGAAAGCAACGGCAAGAAGGCGCGGTTCCTGCGCGAGGCGGTGCGCCAGTTGCGCCTGGACAACGCGCGCGTGGCCGAGTCGCGCGCCGAGGCACTGGGCGAGGCCGGCGCCTACGACCTGCTGACCGCGCGCGCGCTGGACACCCTGGCCGGCATCGTCGCCGTCGGCGGCCACCTGCTGCGCCCGGGCGGGCGCCTGCA
>NZ_AQOI01000037.1:0-8593 GCF_000364665.1 Xanthomonas sp. SHU 199 | reverse complement strand
AGGGACGCCGCCTGGGACGCCTCCAGGGACGCCGCCTGGGACGCCTCCAGGGCCGCCGCCTGGGCCGCCGCCTGGGACGCCGCCTGGGCCGCCGCCTGGGACGCCCAGCGCGAACGCTTCGGCGCGATGGTCCGCGCTGCGTTTGAGGAGGCCTGATCCATGGCCCTCGCACATGCCTATCACCCCCACTGCGGTTGCGCATCGTGCAACCGCCAGGAGCGCGCCGCGGCACTTGCAGATCAGCGCGCCGACGAACTGACCCTTGACCTGCACCGTAGCGGCCCCGTCTTCGCCGAGGCGCTTGGCGAGCTGAGCGATGAGCAGTGCACGCTGATCGCGGGCCACCTGGCGGACGGCAACGACGCTGGCGCCGCCGAGATCCTCCGCACGCTGGTCAGCGACTACATCGAAAGCGAGATCGTGCGGCGCAGCGATGACGTCGGCGCATCGCGGCTGGAAGCCGTGCAGCGGATGCTGACCGTGTACGACGTCAAGCCGCGCACCGCGCCGGCCAAGCCGTGGCAGGTGGCCGCATGAGCCCTAAGCGTGGAGATATAGGCAATCGCCTTGAGTCTTTATCTATTCCAGTTCCGGAAGCTGGTTGCTGGCTGTGGATAGGAAGGATGTCAACGAATGGCTACGGTCGCATTGGCATTGGTCGCAACAAGCAGTACAGGGCGCATAGGATTTCCTGGGAACACCACTTTGGCCCTATCCCCGATGGAATGTATGTCTGCCACAAGTGCGACGTTCGGAGCTGCATCAATCCCGATCACCTGTTCATAGGCACAGCCAAAGACAACGCTCGCGACAGGGAGGCTAAAGGGCGTGGTGTGCCGTATAGGGGTGGCGGCGGCTGGAATCGCGGAATGAAACTTTCAGTAACCCACCCCAACGGCGCCTTTGGGAAAAAGCGTGAAACGTCAGGAGGTGCGCAATGAGCTGGCCCTACTGGCTCGTCGGCGCGGTGGTTGTGCTGCTGCTGTGCCTGGCGTTTCGGCGCAAGCGGGTGGCGGATCACATCATCCACTGCCACTCAGGCGAAGAAATGCAGACGACGGTGCTCTTCATGCACCAACAAGGCTACGACTGCTTTGTGACCATCGATGAGGTGTGTTGGCAGGTCCGCTGCTACCGCAGGAAGGGGAGGCAGGAATGAGCGTCGTGATGTTCCCCGTGCAAGACAGCTACGACAAGTACCAGGTCTCGCACGTGCACCACCTTGCGGTTCAGATGGGCTTGGACCCGCGCAAAGCAGTCCGCGACTTCCTCACCGCAGAGAACCCCAAACAGCAGCGCGCAGAGATGGCAGAGCAAGCCCGGCGCGCTCGGATGCAGCAGGCATACGGAGAACAAGCATGAAAACGACCGCAGAGATGATCGAGGTGATGCAGGCGTTTGAGCGCGGGGATGAGGTCGAAATTCGACGGCTTGGCCGCCCAGACTGGGAGCCGATGATAAAGACTTCTATCCCTGTCTGGAACACATCGAAATTCGACTACCGCATCAAGCCCCGCGAGCCGAGGGTGATTTGGGTGAATGAGTACACCGGGAACGGCGATATCAAGTTCTACGGGCATGCAGACGAGGCTAGTGCACGTGGCGCTGCCGGCCATGTGGCTCGCGTCGCCGTCAAATACATCGAGGTGATCGAATGACCAGCTACGAGCAAGCCCGATCGGCCTACGAGTCGTACCTGCGGCGCACTGACCTGTTTTGCTTCCTTGCTGGCGTCTGCGTTGGCGCGCTGGGGGCTGTGATCGTGATGGTGGTAGTGGCATGAACACAATCGAACAGCGGGCGCGGGAGTTGCTAAGCGCCTTGTGCTCTCTGCCGATCAGCGCGGGGGAGGAAGCAGAGATCGCCCTGATCGCCGCCGCCATTGTCTCGCAGCCCGAGGCGTCCGCACCCGCAGTGCCGGGCGACTGGAGGCCGATAGCTGAGGCCCCCGAAGGACGGCTATGCGTCGTCGGCTGGCTTGATCCGGACGATAGCGAATCGCCCGAGCGCCACAATTTCGACTACATCGAGGATGGTTGCTGGGTGGAGCACGCAAATCTCGTCGAGTACGCCGATGCTGTCGCGCCTGCGGGCAGCAGCATGCCGCCACGCGATGCGCCCTACCGCTGGTTCATCGAGATCCCGTCTATGATCGCCGCCGCGCCGGCGCCGGACTCGCCATGAAAGACGCCGACTTCATCGCAGCGATGAGCGTTGGCATCCCTACGCTCCCCAAGCCCGAAGGCCTGATGAGCATCGACTGCACGGGAGTGCTGAAGGGGAACGCCGACCTAGAGCTGTCAGACATCGAACGAATTGAGGGCATCTGCGCGATGCTTAGGGAGATTGGATATGAGTGAGACGAAGTGGACGCCGGGGCCCTGGCGCGTCAAGTTCAGCAATTTCAGCGAGGTCACGGCCACGAACGGAGCAGTTGTGGCCAAAGTGCAGAAACTCACTGGCCTGGTGCAGATGCAGGACGACGCCCGCCTCATCTCTGCGGCGCCGGAGCTTTACGAGGCGCTCGATAGTCCGGTAATGAATCGGCTGTTGGGCGAGATTGAGGATGGAACGATCGATCCAGCCTTGCTGTGGTCCCTCGCCCAGCAGTGGATGGAGCTGCGCGATGCGGCACTAGCCAAAGCCCGAGGTGAGCAGCCATGAGTAAGCCGTCGTGGGACACGGCCCCGGAGTGGGCGAATTGGCTGGCGATGGATGCGGATGGCACTTGGTTTTGGTACGAGCAAGAGCCGCAACGCTTTGGCGATGGATGGCGCGTAGTTAGCGGGGATTGGGATATAGCGCAGCCCTGGCTTTACAAATGGAAGGAAACGCGGGAGCAGCGCCCATGATCGACCCACTGCACTTAACCCCGCTGGAGCAGCATGTGGACGACCTGCTGCGCTTCGAGAACTGGGAGCGCTACAGCCAGCAGTCCGCTGAGACCAAGGCTGCGATGGTGGCAATTCTTCCGCGGCGTCGGCTTGCTCCATTCATGCGCGGGCCGTTAGCACCTCTGCTGCATGGGCCGCAGTTCAACCGTCAATTCACTTTCAAGGCAGGCAAGCAATGAGCAATTCCAGTTCCTCCTCATCCTCCGGTGGCACCGGCTTTGTGGGCCTGCTGACCATCGTTTTCATCGTGCTGAAGCTGACCGGCGTCATCGCGTGGTCGTGGTGGTGGGTGCTGTCGCCGGTCTGGATTTCTGCACTGATCGCCATCCTCATTATCTTCGGCGCCATCCTCATCGTGGCCGCACGAAGGTAGAACACCCCGCGAACTGCGCGCGCATCTCCAGGCTGGCCGGAAGCCTGACGCAGTACCGGCACTGACAAGCGGCATTAGCTCAACTGGATAGAGCACCCGACTTCTATTCGGGTTGTTGGTGGTTCGACTCCATCATGCCGCGCCACCATGACAGCCGGGAAAGACCGGCACTTTTCCGACTGCGGCCTCGCCCTGGATAAGGGGACATGTAACAGAGGCCGCAGCCGGAAGAGTTTACGGATGGGCGCCGAAGCCGCCGCCACAGCGAGATCAATTTATGGTGAAGAAGGTAACCACTACCTGCAATTGGTGCTTCAGATCATTTGAAGCGCTCCTCAAAGAGGTCAACAGAGGGAGAGGAAAGTTCTGCGGGATTTCTTGCGCAAATGCATTCAAGTCTTCATCAAGAAAAAATCCAAATTCCCGAAAAGAGTGGATAGAGAAAAATAAGAACACAGAATGGTACGTAGCTCAGCGGAAAGCACACCATGCAGTTGAGCAGGCACTCAGGACAGGAAGGTTAGCCAAGAGAGACTGTGAGAGGTGCGGAAGTGACATAAGAGTGCATGCCCACCACGATGACTATTCAAAGCCTTTAGCAGTTGAGTGGCTTTGTGTTTCATGCCACAGGAAACATCATGGAGGAAGCGTGCGCGCATCTTGCAATCTACAAGCCACAAGGAGAACGACGTGAATGCAGTAACCACGATCAGCGAAGACCAGACCGACCTGATTAAGCGGACCATCGCCAAGGGGACGACTGACGACGAGTTGTCGCTGTTCATCCAGCAGTGCAAGCGCACCGGCCTGGACCCGTTCGCCCGGCAGATCTACGCCGTGAAGCGCTGGGACAGCCGCGAGCGCCGCGAAGTGATGAGCGTGCAGGTCAGCATCGATGGCTTCCGACTGATCGCTGAGCGTAGCGGCAAGTACGCCGGGCAGCTTGGCCCCTGGTGGACTGAGGACGGCAAGGAATGGGTTGACTGCTGGTTGGAGTCGGTGCCGCCGATGGCCGCCAAGGTTGGCGTGATGCGCTCAGACTTCAAGGAGCCGCTCTATGCCGTTGCCCGCTTGGACAGCTACCGTCAGTTGACAAAAGAGGGTAAGCCGGCCGGGCTGTGGGGAAAGATGCCGGAACTGATGATCGCCAAGGTGGCAGAGGCGCTGGCCCTGCGTCGCGCATTCCCGGCTGAATTGTCTGGCCTCTACACCTCCGACGAGATGGCGCAAGCGGCGCCGGCTGATGTCGTGGATGTACACGTCATCGACCAGAAGCCTGTCCTCATCGGCAAAGCGTCCCCGCTGGATGGCGTGTGGGACTCGCTTAGCGAGGAAGAACAAGAATTCATCGAGAAGCAGGCGGCGACCGTTCGCCAGGCGTTCGAGGACGGCGGCGCAGAAGTAGCAGCCAAGCTGATCTATCGCGACCTCAACCTCACTAACGAGGAAGTCATGGCGCTGTGGACCCGCTTGCCTTCCAACATCCGGAATCAGTCCAAGAAGTTCAAGGATGCAATCGTGCAGGAGCAAGCCGCATGAGCCGTGGAATCAACAAAGTCATCCTCGTTGGCAACCTGGGCAATGACCCGGAAGTGAAGTACACCCAGGGCGGCATGGCGATCACCCGTATCAGCCTAGCGACCACCAGTGTGCGCAAGGACAAGGACGGCAACCAGCAGGAACGCACCGAGTGGCATCGCGTGGTGTTTTTCGGAAAGCTCGGCGAGATCGCCGGCGAGTACCTGCGCAAGGGCAGCTCGGTCTACGTCGAAGGCTCGATCCGCTACGACAAGTACACCGGGCAGGACGGCGTGGAGAAGTACTCCACTGACATCGTCGCCGACGAGATGCAGATGCTGGGCGGCCGTGGCGACGAGGACAGGCAGCCAAGCCGGCAGCGCCAGCAGCCCGAGCGCAGGCCGCAGCAGAGCGCGCCGCAGAGGCAGCAAGCGACGCCGGCCGCCGATGACTTTGTAGAGGATGACATTCCATGGTGAACAATATGACCCCGACCATCACCCCCGAGGCGCTTGAAGGACTGGCGCATGAAATTTGGGCAGCAGCACAACTGGCACCAGGCGAGGGGATCATCGACGGCGTGGCCAGGATCAAGGTCATACTCGGCACCCTCCGCAACCTGCAGGCAGCCCCTGCTGCCGCTGGCGTGCCGAATGCTACCGACCGCGCAGTGATCGGGATGCTTCTCGATCTGGCCTATGACGCGTGGAACCTCTCCGACAATGCAGAAGACGTAGAGGAAGACGAGGTGTCGGTGCAGAGGGGCGATTTCGACAGCATGTCTCAGAGCCTTGATGCCTTGGATGCGCTGCCGGATGACCAGCAGGGCTACGTCATGGGACCGGCCGCAAAAGCACAGTGGGCGCTGCGGGGCATCCTGGGCGTAGAACAGCCCGCAGCGCAGCCGCAGGCCGAGCAGCAGGGCGGCCGCATCATCGGCTGGCGCGTTATCGACGGCGTGACGGTCTACGATGTCGCATCGCATTCCGGCATAGTCGAGCCGCAGAAGTTCGTCGGCTATGCCGCCTATCTCTCAGTGCTCGCCGCCCGCCAGCCGGTGCAGGCCGAGCAGCAGGGCGCGGGGGATGCGCTGGCGCGAAGCATCGCCGCCGCTGAATACCGCAGGCTCGGCAATGAAGACGCAGCAGAGCGTGCGGAGGCTGGAAAGCCGGCCGCTCAGGTCAGTTCATCATCGCTGATGCGCGCGATAAATGCCGCCCTCGCCGCCCGCCAGCCGGTGGGGGAGCCGACGGCATGGAAGTGGCGCCGGCACGCGCGCGATAAGTGGACGTGCGAGGGTTTTTGGGACTGCATCGAGGCCGACACAGCCAAGGATATGGAATCGAAGGGATGGGAGGTTGTACGGCTCTACACCGCCCCACCTGCGGCCGTGGACTTGCGTGAAGTCGATGAACTTTTCCGCATCTGGCAAAGCAATTTTGACAGCGGACAGCGACCAGGAAGCCCCCAGGATACAGAACTGTGGAATCGAATTGAAGCCATTCGGATGCTGATCGACAGCAAGGCGGTGCGGAATGGCTGAGCGACAGGTAATCACAGTTTGGTTTAGCTGCGGCGCCGCCAGTGCCGTGGCCGCAAAGTTGACGCTGGAGCGCTACGGCGCAAGCTACGATGTGCGTGTCGTAAACAATCCAATTGCAAACGAAGACCCGGATAACCGGAGATTTCTGGCGGACGTGGAGCGCTGGCTGGGTGTAGAAATCGAGTTTGCGACCCATTCCAAATACCCCTCTTGCGATGTCGAAGAAGTTTGGGAGCGAGAGCGCTACATCTCAGGGGTGGAAGGCGCGCCGTGCACCAAGTTCCTCAAGAAGGGTGCGCGCCAGCAGTGGGAGGGGCGCAATCGGCACGACTACATGGTGCTGGGCTTCACCGCAGACGAGAAGAAGCGTCATGATGACTTTGTGCTTACCGAACGCGCGAATGTGCTGCCGGTACTGATCGACGCTGGGTTGACCAAGGCTGATTGCTTCACCGTACTTGCGCGCGCCGGCATCGCTATCCCGCTCATGTACATCCTGGGCTATCCGAATGCTAATTGCCCCGGTTGCGGCAAGGCTACGTCGCCGACCTACTGGAATCACGTCCGGAAGGTGCATCCCGACGTGTTCGCGTCACGCGCGGTGCAGTCGCGGAGGCTAGGCGCACGCCTGGCGCGCTACAAGGGAAAGCGGATATTCCTGGATGAGCTTCCAGCCGACGCGAAAGGCCGCCCGATGAATTCCCTGAAGATGCCTGACTGCGGAATATTCTGTGAGGAAAAAACACATGGCTGAAATCGAACAGCGGGCGCGGTTTGAGGCGTGGGCAGAGTCCGAAGGGCTGATCGGAGTGTCCCACGGAATCATGTCGGTCAACAGCCAAACCGAAACAGCGTGGCGCGCATGGCAAGCCGCCCTCGCCTCGCAGGCGCAGGTGCCGGAGGGAGGGAATGATGAGCTCGGCTGAGCTTTGCCTGTCCCGTGATGAGGTCGCCGAGCTGTGCCGTACGCCACAGCGTGCGCGTCAGGCTGCATTCCTGCGCTCGAACGGCATCCGTCACTACCTCGATGCACACGGGTGGCCGGTAGTGCTGCGCAGCGCTGTAGACCCAACTGCAGCGCCAGCGCCGTCATCGGCCACTGCATGGAAATCCAACAAGGCAGCATGACATGGGGCGTAGACCCTCGCGACCGGGCGCCATCCCGCGCTTCCGGAAGCGGAAGCAGAAATCTGGCACTGTGCACTACTACTACGATCACGGTGGCAAGCCCCGCAAGGAGACGCCGCTGGGATCGGACTACGGCCTAGCGATCAAGAAGTGGGCGGAGTTGGAGCATGCGAGTCGCATCCCGGCCGCTGCCGCAGCTACGTTCCGGCATATTGCAGACCGCTACCGGGTCGAGGTGATCCCGACGAAGGGGGCCGAGACCCAGCGCGTGAACATCAACGAGCTAAGCCGGCTGCTGGCCTACTTCGATGACCCTCCGGTGCCGTTCGAGGCGATCCGCCCAATGCATGTGCGCGCCTACATGGACTGGCGCAAGGATGCGAAGGTCACCGCTAACAGAGAGAAGGCCCTACTGTCCCACATCTGGAACTGGGCCAGAAACAAAGGGTACACCGACCTGCCAAACCCCTGTGCCGGTGTCAGCCGCAACCGCGAGAGCGGGCGCGACGTGTACGTGGAGGACGACGTGCTGCAGCGCGTGTACGACGCCGCCGACCAGGTGCTTCGCGATGCGATGGATCTAGCCTACCTGACTGGGCAGCGTCCGACCGATAGTCGTGAGCTTGACCTGCGCAACATCAAGACAGAGAACGGCCAGCGGGTGCTTGTGCTGCGTCAGGGCAAGACCAAGACGCCCATGCGCATCGCGATCACGGGGGAGCTTGACACGCTGATTGATAGGCTGCTGTCTCGTAAGCGGCCGGATAGTGCGCCTATAAGCACACGCCTGCTGCTGGGCGAGGATTGGCTGCCGATCGGCAAGGATGCGCTGCGCTACCGATTCGATAAGGCCCGCGAGCGGGCTGGCATCGCCAAGAAGGACTTTCAGTTCCGCGATTTGCGCGCGAAGGCCGGCACGGACAAGGCCGACTCGGCCGGCGACATCCGGCAGGCGCAGAAGCAGCTAGGACACAAGTCGGTGACTACGACAGAGATCTATGTCCGAAATCGCAGGGGCGCAGTGACCAGCCCAACGAAGTGATTGCGTAGCGCTCTGCTGATTGCGGAGCAGCGCGACAGGAGCGAAAGCCTTGCGGTGTTTGGTGGGCCGTGATGGATTCGAACCATCGACCAAAA
>NZ_AQOI01000036.1:0-37264 GCF_000364665.1 Xanthomonas sp. SHU 199 | reverse complement strand
CTGGGTGCACTGTGGGAGGGACTTCAGTCCCGACGCGCAATTGTGTGGAAGTGGCGTTTGCCCGCGCAAGGGCGACCCGCGGCGACCGCCGCTGGGCCTACGGTCCGTCGTGGCCGCCGTCGCTGCGGGGCCAGTTCGACCAGGCGGCTGCGAACGCCCGGTCGCGGCTGAAACCGCGCCTACGACAACACGGCGACGCCTCAGACGAAGCCGTGGGTGATCCGCGGCGCGGCGCTGGGGCCGCTGTCGTAGTCGGCGTAGGGATCGTGCTCGCCGCTGCCGCCTTCGGACAGGCGGAACTTCAGGGCCAGGCCGTCGCGCGAGTCGGCCGCGCGCAGCGCTTCCTCCTGCTCGATCTGGCCCTGCTTGACCATGCGGAACAGGCACTGATCGAAGGTCTCCATGCCTTCCTCCAGCGACTCCTCCATCGCCTGCTTGATCTCGTGGACCTGGCCGCGGCGCAGCAGGTCGCGGATCATCGGCGTGTTCAGCAGCACTTCCGAGGCCGGCCGGCGGCGGCCGCTGCTGTCCTTGACCAGGCGCTGCGAGATCACCGCGCGCAGGTTCAATGACAGGTTCATCAGCACGTTCTTGTGCGCGCTCTCGGGGAAGAAGTTGAGGATGCGCTCGATGGTCTGGTCGGCGTTGTTGGAGTGCAGGGTGGCCAGGCACAGATGTCCGGTCTCGGCGAAGGCGATGGCGGCCTCCATGGTTTCCGCGTCCAGGATCTCGCCGATCAGGATCACGTCCGGCGCCTCGCGCATCGCGTTCTTCAGTGCGTTGTGGAAGGCGTGGGTGTCCAGGCCGACCTCGCGCTGGTTGACGATGGACATCTTGTGCTTGTGCAGGTACTCGATCGGGTCCTCGATGGTGAGGATGTGCCCGGTGGTGGTGCTGTTGCGGTAGTCGATCATCGACGCCAGCGAGGTGGACTTGCCCGAGCCGGTCGAGCCGACCACCAGGACCAGTCCGCGCGGGGTCATGATCACGTCCTTGAGCACCTGCGGCAGGTGCAGCTCCTCGATGCTGGGGATCTTGCTGCGGATCGCGCGGATCACCATGCCGACCTCGCCGCGCTGCTTGAACACGTTGACGCGGAAGCGCCCGGCGTCCTGCAGGGCGATGGCCATGTTCAATTCCAGCTCCCGCTCGAACTGCGGCACCTGGCCCTCGTCCATCAACGAGTAGGCGATCTTCTTGACCATGCCCGGCGGCAGGCCGGTGGCGCCGAGCGGGTACAGCTTGCCTTCGATCTTGATATAGACCGGTGCTCCTGTGGTCAGGAACATGTCCGAGGCGTTCTTTTCGGTCATCAGCTTCAGGAAATAGCCGATATCCATGCGCAATGGTTCCCCAACGATCCGCAATCGCCCGTTGCAAGCGCGCCACAGGCTTCCGACAATGGCCGTGACCGACGTCTCCGTCCACGGCCCCCCTAGATGAAAACTAGCTTCGCACACTTCCGTTGTCAGCAGTATGTGATGGCCTGCGCATTGGCGTTGTTCGCCGCGCCGGCCGCGTTCGCCCAGGTGGCTTCGCCGGAGTTGCTGTCCGCGCAGCAGGCGGTGCAGCGTGCGGTCCAGGCCGATGCCGACCAGTACGCGCCGGACCTGCTCGCCAGTGCCCGCCAGGGCCTGGAACAGGCGCAACAGGCCGCGCTCGACCGCCGCCAGCGCAAGACCGCACCGCAACTGGCCCTGCGCGTGGCCGCCGATGCCGACCTGGCGCGCGCGCGCAGCGAGGAGGCGGTGGCCAATGCACAGTTGAAGCAGCGTCAGGCCGAGGTGGCCCAACTGCAACAGACCCTGGGTACCGGGGAGGGCCGTCCATGAGCCGCACCCTGCACGGAATGCGCCGCCTGGCCCTGCTGGCGTTGCTGCTGGCGCCGCTGGGCGCGATGGCCGCCGACGACCCGGAACTGGCCGTGCTCAACCAGCGCCTGGTGGCGCTGCAGGCCGATCGGCTCAACGCCGATGTCGCCGCCTACGAGCGCCTGCAGGCGCAGCAGGCGGTGGCCAACTTCGCCAACGCCAAGCGCAAGGAGCGCGACGAAGCGCGCTACCTGGCCGAGCGCCGGGTCGAGATCGCCGAGACCATGGCCCGTGCCGAGATCGCCCGTCGTCAGGTCGACCAGTTGGAGAAGACTCGCAGCGACCTGCTGATCGAGGCCAGCCGCCGCGAGGCCGCGCGAGCCCGGCAGGAGGCCGAGCGCCTGCGCGTGCAGGCGCAGATCCAGGCCGAGGAGGCCGAGAGCCTGCGTCAGGCGGCTGAGGCCGAGCAGGCCGCACGGGCGGATGCAGATGCGGCGCTGGCCAGCGTCGCCGGTCAGCAGACCGCCAAGCTCAGCGCCGCGCAGCAGAAGTCGGCCAAGCTGGCGCGCGAGGAGGCCGAGCTGGTCGCCGGCACCAAGCTGCCGGCCTCGCGCTTCGAGACGCGCGGCGAGGTCTTCACCTTCTCCGGCGCGGCCTTCGGCGCCGGCAAGGCGGCGCTGTCGGGCGATGCCACCAACCAGGCCAAGGCCCTGTCGCAATACCTGCAGATCAGCAAGGGCAAGGTGCGGATCGAGGCCTACGACACAGACGCCGGGGTGGCGCAGAAGCGCGCCGATGCCCTGCGCGCGGCCTTGGTCAGCGGTGGCGTGCCCGCCAACCGGATGCAGGCGGTGGGCAAGAAGGGGGCGTCGACCAAGGCCCGCTCGGCCGACGTCGTGATCGCGCCCTGAGGTCGGACGGCACCCTGTGCAGGCGGTTTAACGGGGTTTTTCCCTGGGCCTGAGCGGCGAGCAACTGAATGCGGCAAAGCGGGCCTGCTTCTCTTGTCCGCGGCGGTGGGGAGGCGTAGGGTCGGTACTCCAGGTGGCACTCCCGCCGCCTGGTGCCAACGGAGGAGTTCGAGCCGATGACGCAGTGGCGCGCACCGCAGTCCGACGTCCCGGGAACCGTGGTTCCAGGCGTTGCAGCGGTGCAGCCGGCGGCTCGCGCGCTTCCGCTCCCAGGCAACGCCCCGTGCCGCAGCGGCCGGGGCGTTCTTGTTTCTAGCTGAAGGAGGCTATTCCTATGTTCGAAGGGCAACCGCAGACCGAAATCGACGCGTTGATCAAGTCCGATCCGGAGTTCAAGCAGCTCTACCAGCGCCACAAGACCTTGGACAAGAAGTGCATGGACGCCGAGCTCGGCGTGCTGCCGATCGACGATGTCACCCTGGCGCAGATGAAGCGCGAAAAGCTCGCCGCCAAGGAAAAGCTGCTGCGCCTTTACGAGCAGAAGCCGCACTGACCGTACTATTCCCTCTTGTCGCGGGCGGTGGCTGGCCTCCTCGTCGGCTTGCCACCGTCCGCGTCATCCCCTCCGAAAGCCGCGACCGCGGCTTTTTTCATCCCTGCGGCGCGCATTCTCTGACTTTCCCTCCCCGAGCGCGGATAATGCCCGGTCCAGCCGCTGCCGCGGCGCGACGCATTCGGACCCGATGGCCATTCACTCCTCCGTACTCGATCTGATCGGCGACACCCCCATCGTCAAGGCCAGCAAGCTCGACACCGGGGTGTGCGAGCTGTACCTGAAGCTGGAGAGCGCCAATCCCGGCGGCTCGATCAAGGATCGGATCGGCCTGTCGATGATCGAGGCGGCCGAGCGCCGCGGCGACCTCAAGCCCGGCGCGGTGCTGGTCGAGGGCACCGCCGGCAACACCGGCATCGGCCTGGCCCTGGTCGCTCAGCAGAAGGGCTACAAGCTGATCCTGGTGGTGCCGGACAAGATGAGCCGGGAGAAGATCTTCAACCTCAAGGCAATGGGCGCCGAGGTGGTGCTGACCCGCTCGGACGTGGCCAAGGGCCACCCCGAGTACTACCAGGACCTGGCCGCACGCATCGCCGCCGAGACCCCCGGCGCCTACTTCATCAACCAGTTCGGCAATCCCGACAACCCGGCCGCGCACGAGTTCGGCACCGGCCCGGAGATCCTGCGGCAGATGGACGGCCGGCTGGACGCGATCGTGTTCGGCTGCGGCAGCTCCGGCACCATGACCGGCCTGTCGCGCGCCTTCGCCGCCGCCTCGCCGCATACCGAACTGGTCCTGGCCGACCCGGTCGGCTCGATCCTGACCGAGTACATCGAGCAGGGCACGGTCAGCGAGAAGTCCGGCAGCTGGCTGGTGGAAGGCATCGGCGAGGATTTCCTGCCGGCGATCTCCGATTTCACCCGGGTCAGGAAGGCCTATTCGATCAGCGACGCCGAGAGCTTCCACACCGCGCGGGAACTGCTGGCCAAGGAGGGCATCCTTGGCGGCTCCTCCACCGGCACCCTGCTGGCGGCGGCGCTGAAGTACTGCCGCGCACAGACCGAGCCCAAGCGCGTGCTGGTGTTCGTCTGCGACACCGGCAACAAGTACCTGTCGAAGATGTACAACGACTATTGGATGCTGGACAACGGCTTCCTGGAGCGCCCGCAGCACGGCGACCTGCGCGACCTGATCCTGCGCCCCTACAGTCAGCGCGACACGGTGGTGGTCGGCCCCAAGGACCTGCTGACCACCGCCTATCAGCGCATGAAGCTGTACGACGTGTCGCAGCTGCCGGTGATGGAAGGCGATCAACTGGTCGGTATCGTCGACGAAAGCGATGTCTTGTTGCATGTATATGGCGACGAGGCGCGGTTCCGCGACCCCGTGGCCACGGCCATGGTCAGCAAGCTCGACCGGCTGGACGTCAAATCGCCGATCGAGGCCCTGCTGCCGGTGTTCGACCGTGGCCAGGTCGCTATCGTGATGAACGAGGGCGCCTTCCTCGGCCTGATCACCCGGATCGACCTGCTCAACTATCTGCGCCGCCGGGTGCAGTAATCCCTGCGGCCGGCACGGCCCCGTGCTGCATGGGGCCGTTCAGACCGCACTGCTAGAATCACGCCCCTTTTCCGGTAACCCTTCATGACGGACAACACGTCGAACCCCCATGGCGACGGCCCCGCGCTGGCGCTGGCGACCCTGGCCATCCATGGCGGACAGCACCCGGACCCGACCACCGGCGCGGTGATGCCGCCCATCTACGCGACCTCCACCTACGCCCAGTCCAGCCCCGGCGAACACCAGGGCTTCGAGTACTCGCGCACCCACAACCCGACCCGGTTCGCCTATGAGCGCTGCGTGGCGGCCCTGGAAGGCGGCAGCCGCGGCTTCGCCTTCGCCTCGGGCATGGCCGCGACGGCCACGGTGATCGAACTGCTGGACAGCGGCAGCCACGTCATTGCGATGGACGACCTGTACGGCGGCAGCTACCGCCTGTTCGAGCGGGTGCGCAAGCGCACCGCCGCGCTGGAGTTCGGCTTCGTCGACCTGACCGACCCGGCCGCGTTCGAGGCCGCGATCCGCCCGACCACGAAGATGGTGTGGATCGAGACCCCGACCAATCCGATGCTGAAGATCGTCGATATCGCGGCGATCGCCGCGATCGCGCGCAAGCACGGCCTGCTGGTGGTGGTCGACAACACCTTCGCCTCGCCGCTGCTGCAGCGGCCGCTGGCGCTGGGCGCGGACATCGTGGTGCATTCGGCGACCAAATATCTCAACGGCCACTCGGACATGGTCGGCGGCATGGCCGTGGTCGGCGACCATGCCGAACTGGCCGAGCAACTGGCCTTCCTGCAGAACTCGGTGGGCGGCGTGCAGGGCCCGTTCGACAGCTTCCTGGCGCTGCGCGGCCTGAAGACTCTGCCGCTGCGCATGCGCGCGCACTGCGACAACGCCCTGGCGCTGGCGCAGTGGCTGGAGACGCACCCGGCAGCGGAGAAGGTGATCTACCCGGGCCTGCCCTCGCACCCGCAGCACGCCCTGGCCGGCCGGCAGATGAGCGGCTACGGCGGCATCGTCTCGATCGTGCTCAAAGGCGGCTTCGACGCGGCCAAGCGCTTCTGCGAGCGCACCCGCCTGTTCACCCTGGCCGAATCCCTCGGCGGCGTGGAGAGCCTGGTCAACCATCCTGCGGTGATGACCCATGCTTCCGTGCCGGTCGCACGCCGCGAGCAGCTCGGCATCAGCGATGCGCTGGTGCGGTTGAGCGTGGGGGTGGAGGATGTGGGGGATTTGCGCGGGGATCTGGAGCGGGCGTTAGCCTAGGCCCCGCGTAAACGCCCCGGCATTGCCTGCCAGGGCGCCATCGGCGATGTGTAAGAAGCGCTTCTGACAAAAAAGCGCGCATCTTTGTCAGCGTCTGAGACTGCGATAAATGCGTGCGGCAAAGCGCGCCGCCGCCGCCGCACCCGGAATCGTCAACAGACGATCGATAATGTGCCCCAAGCGACGCCCGGCGCGCTGGCCTGAGGTCGCCATGGCTGCGTTCGAGCTTGCCATCTCTGCCGCGAGCGCGGCGGAACGCTTGAGGGCATCAACCCGCCGCAGTACGGATGCGACCTGTGAGCCGGTTGCCTGGTTCATTGCCAGCGTCAGCGCCGCGTGTACCTCCAGCGCCGAGCGACGCCAGCCATCGACTTCGCCAGCACGAGATTCATCGCTCCAGACCGGCATGGCATGCTGCAATTTTTGCAGTAATTCCTGCGTCGTCTCATAACGATGGATATTGGCCGAAGCGGTGATGTGGTCGGCCAGTTCGCGGTTCAGTCCGGTGTCGCGCACCATCACCGGACGATGGTGCGCCAGTGCGTGCAGCACCGGGAAGCCGAATCCTTCGTAATGGCTCGGGAAGACGACGACCTTCGAGTCCCTGTAGAACGATTGGAATGTTTCTTCGTCGATCTCGCCCGCCTTGATGGACTGCACGTTGGCGGGGAGTTCGATGTCGTCCGGATAGCCGATCGCGATGATCTTGTGGTCGGGTAGTCCGCTCGCCAGCGCATCGGTTGTCGCGCGTACAAACTTGTGCGCGTAATGATTGCCGATGACGAGGATATGCGAGCCTTCCGAGTCGCTTGGCTGGTAGCTGGCGTAATCGGCCGGATCCAGCGAGTGCAGGGATACCCGCTGCAACGTCGAGGCGCCGATGGTGTAGCGCGTACGGATCCGGTCGAGCGTGAACTGCGAGTTGGTGAAGAGCACACTCATGTTTTCGAGCGCGAAACGCCAGATGTCTTCATCGAACTCCAGCAGAAGATATCCGCAGTCGCTGGAAATGGTATCGAGCATGAAGATGCCCACCACCGGCGCGGTCTCGAACAGGTGCAGCAGAGTGCCGGTCTGATAGGGCTGGCCGATGCGTACTACTGCAGCTACCTTGTCGTTCTGATCGTTCGGTTCGAAGCGCACGATTCCGGGGAGGCGATCCAGGCCGTGGAAGTTCCAGGCTGTTTTGCTGATGTAGACGCCGATTCGGGTGTCCTGTGGCCAGGACCGCTGCGCAGCCGACAGCAGTTTGATGCCGGATTCGAACGTGCCGTTGTGGAACGGCCCGAACGATGAAAAATCGAAGGCGATGGTGCGCCGCTCGTCCACTGGCTCCAGGGCTTCGAGCAGCCTCTCGGCGCGGTACTCTGGCGAGGTGAAATAGCGATAGATGAGCGCGTCGTACTCCGGGTAGCGCTTGCGCAGGATGCTGGCATTGACCTGTTCGCGTTCGGAGCGTTGCTGGTTGGTTGTCGAGAACGATTGCTCGCCCTGATGCCAGACGAAGGCATGGTTGGCGAGGGCCGCGCGATAGCCTGCGCGGTTGGCCCGCATGATGAGGTCGTTCTCCTCGTTGTAGCCCTTGCCGTACACCGTGTCGAAGTGGCCGAACTCGGCCAGCACGGTACCGCGGATCCACAGTGCAAAGCCCACTGCCGTCGGGATGAACGAAAAACGAGGCAAGCGACGTGCGATGGGAAGGAACAGGCTGCGCGCCTGTTCGGCGGAGACGTCCACATGTTCGATCGAGTGCGGAAGCGTAGCCAGCGTCGCGTTATTGCTGCGCGGACAGACGAAGCCGATCATCGGATCGAGCGTAGACACCGCCAGTACTTCGGAAATCGCACCGGTGGTGACTTCCGTGTCCGAATTGAGCAGCAAGACGTCGGCGCCTTCCTCGATCGCCAGATCGAAGGCGCGGTTACACGTGCCGATGAAGCCCAAATTGCCTTCATTCGCAAGCGTGCGCACGTCGACCCCTGGAACACCCTCGGCTACGGCTTCAGCCAGTGCGACACGCAGCCCTTCGTGATCTGGGCTGTCGTTGTAGAGCCAAACGGAGGCGTGCGCTTGCACGAGTTCGTTGGCTACGCTGCGCAGGCCACGCATGAATGGGGCGACCAACTGTTCGTTGCAGTAGAAAGGTGCGACGACGTGCAGAGGTCGGACGGCTGACGCAGCAGGCTGTGACGCTTCGGCGCGGCGACGACGAACCGTCATGACTTCAGGTGCGTCTGGCAGTACTTCTGGCAGGTACTGTGGCTTCTCCAGCAGCAGCGCGACAATGTCCTCAAGGGAGTCGAGGGGGCGCATGTCTTCCGTGAGCAAACTCTCTTGCTTGCCTTCGCTTGGGATCAGAAGCAGGCCGCATTCGGCGTTTGCGCCATGGAAGTTGTCCGGGCACTGGTTGAAGTTGTCGGGATTGAATGCCGGGTAGATCGCGCCATAGGCGGTATATCCAAGGTCCGCAACAGCCGCCATGGTGGCTGCCGCGCCGTCGACGGAATTGAACTCGGCGAAGATTACCGGCCTGCAGCGCTGCAGCGTCTTTGTGGCGCCGATAAGAACTTTCGCCTCCATGCCTTCAACGTCGACTTTCAGTAGGTCCAGCCTCGACAATGCAAGCGAGTCGAGGGTGATGATGCGAACGTCGTATCCTTGGCCTGCGTCGATCAGGCTTAGTCCACCTTTGTTCTGTGTTCCATCGATTGTGTCATCGAGCGAAATCGTGCCTGGGTAATCCGAGACACCGACGTTATGTGCGGTGATCTGGCTCGCCAGGCCATTTTGCTCAATATTGCGCTGAAGAACGGAAAACGCGTCGCGCCTGGGTTCGAACGCATGCACGTGGCCCACGCTGCCAACGGCACGCGCGAACGCGATTGCATGAGTGCCGATGAAGGAGCCCACGTCGGCCACAACGCTTCCCGATGAAACGAAGCGGCGGAGCAGTTCGAGCTCGTTCTCTGCCCATTCTCCGTACCAGCGCAGCGAGTCCGCGATGACGGTGTCACCAGGAAGTGTTTCGAAAACGCCGTGGCGTCCAGAGATGATGGTCATGAGTGATGAAAGGTACGGAACGATACCGCCAGCGGCTGGGCGCCGGCGATGCCGTGGACAAGTTGGGAGTTGAGGGCGGTCAGGAGAATGGCATCGTGCAGCCAATGATGCTGCACATGGTCATCGCCTGGCCCCTCGGCGAGTGCGAGATCCAGGCTGTATTCGCCGCGGATCAGGCGTGGTAGTTGCAGTTGGAACGTGACCGTGAACGTGTTCCCCTGTTCGACAGCAATGGCTTCATCCCGAAGATAGCTATCTGAGCTGTCGGCGACGAGATACTGGCCCTTGCGATCCTTCAGCATGAAGCCGATGGCAGGATAGTTGAGTGATTTTAGCGCCCGTGCCGTGATGGTAAGTCGCACATCATCCTGCGACGTGAATTCGGAGACTGGATTGCCGTCGACGTCTGTAAACACAGCGTTTTCGATGCGCGCGCCACCAGCGCCGAAGCTGTCAACGTCGAGGCGGAATGCGCCAGCATGAAACTTCGTGGGTTCGACGTTGTCGACGTCGTACGAGCCTTGCCGGAGTGCATTGCTAGGCGTGGCTAGCGCTGTCTCCTGGCGGTCGGCGTACAAGTCGCGCAGGTACAGCGCCGAGATCTCGCGCGCGGAACCGATGTCGCATTGGTAGTGGTCATCCTGGCGGCGCAGCAGTACGGCAGAGGCGCAGAGGGTGGTCACCGCACCCATGTCGTGGCTGACGAACAGCAGGGTCCCGCCACCCCGTTGGAAGCTTGCGAGGAATCGCATGCACTTTTGCTGGAAATAGGCATCGCCGACGCTCAGCGCCTCGTCGATGATCAGGATGTCTGCATCAACATGGGCGATGACTGCGAAGGCCAGGCGGACGTACATGCCGCTGGAATAGGTTTTCACCGGTTGCTCGATGAAGTCGCCAATGTCGGCGAAGCTGGCGATATCGGCAAATCGCTTGCTCACTTCCTCCCGCTCTACCCCATACAGTGATGCCGCTAGATAGACATTCTCGCGGCCTGAAAACTCGGGGTTGAACCCGGCGCCCAGTTCCAGAAGCGCGGCGACGCGGCCGTTGACCGTGATGTCACCCTCTGTGGGCGTCAGCGTGCCGCAGATCATCTGCAGCAGTGTGGATTTACCGGCACCATTACGACCAATGATGCCAACGGTTTCGCCACGGTGAATCGTGAAACCAACCTCGCGAAGTGCCCAGAACTCACGGTAGTACCGGCGACGTCCACGCCACAGCATCTGCATCAGGCGATGTGCAGGCTTCTCATAGACATTGAAGCATTTGCCCAGGTCGCGCACCTGGATTGCGATGTCAGAGCACATCGGCGAACCCCTTGCGCGTACGTTGAAAGAACGCGTAGCCAAAGAAGAAGGTGGCGATGGATACCAACATGCATAGCGGGTAGACAACCGGATCCAGGCCCTTGCCCCACATCAGCACATCGCGCATTTGCGAAACAATCGGAGCAAGGGGATTGATGTAGAGCACCGGACGAAACGAGGCCGGAATCGCATCAATGGGATAAAAAATAGGAGTCAAAAACATTACTGCGGTAGTGATGATCGCAGTGATCTGTGCCGTATCGCGGAGGAATACGCCCAAAGCCGACAGAAACCAGGCGATGCCGGTCATGAAGAGGATCATCGGGAGCATGACCGCCGGGGCGAGCAACGCGGTCACCGGTGGCAGTCCAGTGGACATTAGATAGAACGCCATCCAGACCAGCAGGTTCACCACGAGGCTGAACATCGCAGTCAACACACTTACCCAGGGCAGTACTTCCAGCGGGAAGACCACCTTCTTTACGTAGTTGGCATTGCTGACGATCAGCGCTGGTGCTCGGTTGAAGACTTCCGAAAACAAGTTGAATACGAGGAGGCCGCTGAACAACACTAGGGCGAATTCTGTTCGCGAGCCACTTCCGCCTGGCCAGCGTGCCTTGAACACCTCGCTGAAGACGAACGTATAGACCGCCAGCATGAAAATCGGCTGCACCAACGCCCAGGCCAAGCCGAGCAGCGAGCCGCGGTAGCGGGCTGCGATCTCACGCTTGGCCAAGGCAACGACGAGCCGTCGATTGACGGCCAGTGACCGGATCAAATGGCCGGGAGAACTAGGGTAGGCTTCCATACAGGACGTGGTTGGATTGACCGGGTAGTTTACTGTGGGTGGGCATCGCACGCATGGAGCGCGTCCATGTGTCACATGGTCTTTGAGCGGGCAAAGGTGAAGTGCTTATGTCCCAGGTAGGCAGTGAAGACAGGCACTGCCACGCCGACCAAGTGGGCGCTGAGTGGAATGTCGAGCGGCCAGTTGAGCGCCGGCAGCAGCCAGCGTTTGAGCAAGATGCTGATTGCCAGAGTTTGCAGTAGGCTGATGGTGTTGATCCCGATGAACCACGCGGCCTGTTGGCTAATCGGGCGATCGGAACCCTTGAACACCAGAATCCGATTCAGAAGAAATGCGGTGAGCATGCCGAGCGCATAGGCCAAGCAAACCGACGCCTCGAACGTCGCGACCATGCTGAAAAGAATCCGGCTGCCTACATTCACGGCGGCCGCGGTCCCGCCGCAAATAACGAACAGAAGGAACTGACGGCTCATGCGGGCGTCGCCGCATGGTTTGTCCGAGGTCGCGTGATCGCATACGTCAGCAGCATCAGCACTAGGACCAAGGTGGCATACAACAAGTGCCCAGCACGTTCCTCGGCCCACAAACGCAGCAAGCTCAGGCGGCCGATCTGGAAAGGAGGCGTGACCGCAACCCACGTGTGCGTATCGGAGTCGACAATCTGGAGCTTGTACTCATCGGCCGGAAGCCGTTCCAGACTCGTTTGCCATCGCTCACCCGGAGCGCTATTGCGCGTCAGGTCCACCGTATGGTCGCGTCCGACCAGACGCACGTCGACCGAGGGCTTGCCGGCGCCGCTTTGGCGGTACGCAATCCAGCCGCCATCGGTGGCCACGCTCGCGCTGCTGCAGTCGGCGAGGTTGGCGTCGCCTTTGCCAGGCGTGTAGGTACCCAGTGCGTAAGGCATGGCGGGCAACGATGTATATGCTCCAGGGCTGCTGACGGCATTGCAGTCGGCAAACTTAAATGGCAGTGGGCGACGGATTTCCATTGGCATCATGCCCGCCGCATCGTCCGCGGAGAGCACCCTGGCAATGCGCTCGGCATCGGGGTATGGAAAACGCCCCGGTGCGGTGCGCAAGGCGTCCAGGTTCCCGTCACGCAAGTAATTGGCCAGAATTCGCTCCTGGCTGGCGCTCGCTCTGGAGCGCTCCTCCATGCTGGCCTTGGCTGCGAGTAGGCTGGGGTAGAGTCCTAGCGCAGTCCATCCGATGAATGCGACAGGCGCCAAGGTGCGCGTCCATGACGGCCACCGGCTGTCCTGACGGAAGCTGGCGTAGAGGACTAACCATAAGTTATTGATGACGCCAATCGTCAGCAGGTCGGTGTAGCGCGAGGTCACGCTGTTCTGCACTTCGCCTCCGCGCGAATATGCCATTGCTGCCGCTTGCACCAATACCCAGCCAGCAATGGCGAATGAGAAGCGCTCGCCACGCGGCGCGGCGCCGCGCGCCAACATCCGATTCACCATCAGCATGATCAGCGTTGCCGACGGTAGCCACAGCACGGCCGCGCTTATCCAATTCGGAGACAGCGGCCATGCCAGCGTATTCTTCAATGCGTGCAAGAACTGCTCGACGGAGTGAGAGTTGAGGCTGTCCCCTTGGGGTGGCTTCGGCATCATCAGCAATCCCGCCGCAGCGATGGCCAGCATCAATAGCAGCGCGATCATTCCCTGGCGCCGATCCACGTCGGCCGCCGATAGCCGTTGAATGAGCAGTCCAGCGGCCGCTGCTGCCGCGAATACGCCCGAGGCCATGGTGAACAAGGCTAACCCTGCGCAAATCACCATCGCCAGCACGCGATTGCGTCCGAGTACATCGGCCGACGCCAGCCATGCAGTGACCACCGAGAGCAATGCAAGGATGAAGAACTGGTTCTGGAAACCTGCGATCAGGTTTTCCCAATCCAATGGCGATGCTGCCAGCGCGAACACTCCTATCGCCAAAAGAGGTCGGGCTACAGCAGGGAGGGTGCGCATGCCGATCCAGGCCATCGTTCCGATGGCAGCTGCGTGAGGCAGCACGTTCAGCAACATTTCCACCTTGGCGTCGAACTGGTTGCTGTTGGCGGTGAATAGCCCAAGCGAAATCAGCCGGGTGAACAAGATACGGTGCTCGTTGTGCGCGGCGAAGAAGTGGCCAAGGCCGAGTTCCCCGCGCAGGAAAGGCAGTAACAGATTGTCGAACTCCGCGTCCCATTGGTCCCAGAACGGGCTGCTGCTGCCGTAGCTCAGCACCAGGTAGGCCCGCACGGCCATCATGGGTATCAGCAGCACCGTCAGAAGCAAGATCGGGTTCAGGGGATGAGACCATCTTGCCAGCTGCACGCGCGCTGCCTTCATCCGCGCCTTCATCCGCGTAGAACCTCACCGACCAGCGCCAGCGCCGTATTGATGCTCTCGTTGATCGAGCGATCTTCCGGGTAGTAGTACGCCGTATCCGCCATGTAGAAGCCCCGCAATGGCGTCTTCATCGGCGGCAGCATGTCCTGGAAACCGGGTGGGCAGATGGTCTGCGCGTACTCGTAGCGATGGCAATGGGTCGCGCGGATCCACTCCGGCTTGAAGTCCGGATTGATCATCGGCAGGTAGCTGATGACTTCGTCGATCAGCTGCTGGTTGCTCCACTGCCACTTCGGATGGGTCTTGGGCATGTAGTAGGGCGCATACACGATGTGCTCGCCGGGGCCCTTGCCGGGGTTGAGGTTGCTGTACTCGATCAGGCCGGGGATGGCGATCCGGTCGTCGCTGATGTTCATCCAGAAGTTCTCGCTGACCGGCTTGGACAGCTTCAGGATCACGCAGGCGACTGGGATGTTTTCAATGGCGGCGACCTGGTCGGCGAAGGTCTTGGGCAGGCCGGGCACCATGCTGGGCACGTACTGGATCGGTGCCGTCGACACCACGCCGTCGTAGGCATGATGGCCGTCGCGGGTGCGGATGCCGGTGACCTTGCCGTCGGCCGAGGCGACTTCCTCGATCGGCTGCGACAGCAGGATGCGTCCGCCCAGGCGCGTGACTTCCGCGGCCATGCGTTCCAGCAGCACGGCCGAGCCGCCCTCCAGATAGCCCATGCTTTCGTTGAACAGATTGCGCCGCGACAGCGCCACGCGCTTGATGCGGGTGCCGATCCACGAGGCGGACAGGTCGTTCTGGTACTCGAAGAATTTCAGCGCGAACGCCTTCTCCCACATCACCTTGTAGGCCTTGGGGCCGATCCAGCGGGTGATCCAGTCGCGCGCGTTCTCCTTGTCCAGCGCGGTCCAGTCGCTGATGCCCTTGGTGTGCATGACGTGCAGGGCGTAGCGGATCTTGTCGACCAGCCCCAGGTGCGGGAAGCCGAGCAGCGCGAACGGCGTGCCCCACTTGTGCAGCTTGCCCTGGTAGTAATACCCCATCTTGGTGTCCGTCCAGTGCAGGCGGTCGGACAGCTTCAGGTCCTCGAGCAGCTTGAACAGCGGGAAATCGGTCTTGCAGATGAAGTGGTAGTAGCGCTCGATGCGCAGGCCGTCGAAGTCGAAGTCCGCGGACATGCCGCCGATGCGGTCATCGCGTTCGTAGACGTCGACCTGGTGGCCCTTCTTCAGCAGTTCCATGGCAGCCATCAGGCCCATGGGGCCGCTGCCGACGATCGCGAATGTACTCATGGTTCTGGTCTCGTATGACGGTTCAGCGCTTGAGCACGATGTGGCTGTAGCGCGGGTCGGTGTAGCTTTCGCGGATCGCGTCTTCGAACGGGGTCTGGCGCACGCCGAACACCGCTTCGGTATCGACGCCCTTGAAGTCGTCGCCGGCGCTCAGCGCTTTCAACTGGTCGGCGGTGAACGGCGGCTTGGAACTGAAGAGCGAATACACGCGCAGCAGAAAGGCGAAGAAGCCGATCGGGATATACACGATCAGGGTGTGCAGTTTCTTGACCCGCTTGATGGTCTTGATGATGTCGACATAGTCCACGCGGGTGTCGCCGACGATGTCGTAAACCTCGCCGTCCGGTTCGCGTTCGATGCACTTGGCGATGCAGCGGCAGAAGTCGCGCTCGTACAACGGCTGGCGCATGAACCTGCCGTCGCCCGGGATCGGGAACACCGGGGTCTTGGCCATGAAGCGCGACAGCCAGCCGAGGTGCTTGGGATCGAACCAGCCGAACATCAGGGTCGGGCGCAGCACGCAGTGACGCAGGCCGCTGGCGACCACCATCTCTTCCTGAGCGCGCTTGGTGTTGGTGTAGTCGTCCTTGGCCACCGAGTTCACCACCGAGGAACTGATGTGCACCATGTAAGGCACCTTCGCTGCGCGGCAGGCGTCGAGCACGTGCGCGGTCGCGGTCAGGTTGTTGCGGGTGAACAGGTCGGTGGTCTTGCCGGTGATCTGCGCGTGCAACTGGACTATCAACCCTGCACCTACGAACGCTTCAGCCCAATCCCCGGGCTCTGCAAGATCTGCGAGTATCGTCTGTACTTCCGGATGCAGCGTGCGCACGATGTCCAGATTGTGTTCGTGCTTGTCGATTGCCACCAGGTACGTGTAACCCTGCTGCTTCAATTCGACAATCAGATTCTGCCCTACCAGGCCCGCAGCGCCTGTCAAGACAATTTTTTCATTTTTTTGTGCCATAGATGAACCAAAAATCAGTGAGATGTAGGTGCGTCGTCCTGGAAACTCAGCGGGAGACTACTAAATAGCGCGATCGCCTTGGTGGAGCATCAAAGGCACAAATGCTCTCATGCGGGACGTCGGTCCTATCATCTGTCCGGAAGGTTGCGTCGCTTTGCGCCTTGGGATGGCTCGAGATCGACGGAATTTCATCATACCGAAAAAACCATTGAGCCACATGACTCCATGGGCTGCCAGTCAGGCACGCATATGCCTCCAAATGCATGGATTTTGCTAGAGCCTTTTTTGTTGAGTTGTGTGGGCACTTGCCGATCTTCATGTAAGTGAGGTGGCACTGAGGGGGCGCCGGATCGCATGCCATCCCGGGCCTGCAGTTGACGACGCAATGGCTGCCAATAGCCCGCTACAGAACAGGGTGTTTCCGAGGACGTAGATAAAGTTTAGGCCGGGCAGGAAGCGTCGGTCGAATATATAGACCGACAACGCGACGATGATGTTCGCCGTGCAGATCGTATAGAAGAGCGTCTTGCTAGTGTGCCAGGCAATGGACAGCACTACTAATTGCAGGGCCAATGTGGATGCGTAAGCTCCGACATGGATAGTCGCTTCTCCGCCCCGGAATATCACAATGGCCCAGAGCGTGGTTGCAATGATCACTGTTGCTGCCAATTGGACAAGCTTGAGCTGTGCGTTAAGCGCTGCGTCGTTTGGAGCTTTGTGTTTAGTGCGCCAGCAAATTAACGCCAAGCCGGGCAATAGCAGCAAGGGCGACGCGAACCACATTGAGTGAAATAAGCCGTAAAAGTCATCGTTGATGAAATCCTGCAGTGCGTTTGGATCGCGCTCAATTGCAGTTCTTGGCGCATCGCGAAGAACGGAAATGGCGCCCTTTGTGATTGTGGCGACGTTTTCCATGCGCGACGAGAGCCAGGTTGCTGGAGTCAATTGCGAATATGCGCTGAAAATGGCATGTAATGCCCCTTCGCTGCTTACAGGGATTTTTCCTGCAAGATGCCATTTTACAAGGCGATTTCCTGGAGGGTCGATTAGGCGCTGATAAGCAATCCATGGTCCATACAGAGCGAGCGTAACGGCTGCAGTCCTAATTAGCATTCCCAGGCTGTTCCGCCTGTACCAAGCCAAGTGGACTACCGATGCTCCCACCAGGAAAAACAATGCTCCACCATGCGCCAGTAAGGCCAGCGCAGCCGCAACGCCCGCTTGTCCCCAGTGCCTTGGTTTCCCTCCGTCAGGGAAGGCGGCGATGTAATAAATAAGGCAGAATGCGGCTGCTAGAAGCTTGGGCCAAACGAATAGCGTGTTTAGAATCATCAGTGCAGACAAGCTTAGAGTGAGGAGCGCTGCGATCTGAGCGCGCCTCGTCATAAAGCGCTCGGTCAGCGATGCTAAAGGTAGGAGTGCCAGTGCCTGGGCCCAGCTTGATATACCTTGATAAACCAGCTCCCTGCTTCCAGGAATCAACTTATAGACTAATAGGTACAGGCCTGTCTGAAGGGGAGGGCGATCGCTGCTCAGCCAGTCGCCGGTCATTGGCACAAGCAATTTTCCGCTCTCGAGCATGTTGCCGAATAACATCGGCAGCCATGCGTCGATTGCCAGCGATGGCCACCAACGACTAGCTGGGGCGCCGTCAGGTTCGCCGTTCCAATAGAATGGGAAAAGTCCTGTCCATAGTACAAGAAATGCAACTGCCAAAACGGGGAGTAGCGAGTTTTGCATTGCAAGGATGTCGGCAATCAGTCTGCGGCGTCTCCATCCAATAAAAATGGCAAGTGGAAATGGCGCAATTGATAGGATCCATGTGAGCGCGTTACCCAGTTCTAAAGAAAATACGTATGTATTGAAAAGGGTGAGCCATAACGTTCCGCTGGCAAGCAGTCCATTGCGGAGACTTTCACGTGGGTGGGCAGTAGTTGGTAGGCATAAGGAAACTGCGATCAGCCAGGCATTCCCAAAAAGTGCCGCAGCGAGAATTGGTAAGGCGCCTTTGGCAAAAATCAGGCCTGTGGGCAAAGTGGATCCGCCCATGCCGGCCCAACCGAAAGAACCGGTAGCCTGATCATTGATCCGAATACGATACGCAGCTTTCGAGACCTCTCTCGGTACTTGAAGTACCATGGGTTGCCAGCGATCGCGAGGTTGTCTGGAAACAGGTATAAGTGCTTCCACGCCCGCGTCATTGATGGCGTGGACCGAAACTCCCGGGTAGCCGGGATAGCCGCTGAGCATGACGACGACGTTCTGGGTGCCTGCTGGATAAACCTGTGACTCAAGCGTTCCAGTCCATTTGTCGCCACCTTCGCAGTAGGTAATTTGCCCATCCACAGTGGTGTCTGGGCTCAGAAAAGGAGAGCTGCTTGGCGCACAACCGCCATGTACACCTAACGCGTACTTACCATAAGAGTTGCATCCGCCCAGAAGCAGCATGCACATCAGTAAGATCACAGGTAGTGCGAGCTTTCCAACGCTTGAATGGAACTCCTGGGCAACATAAGGGCCATCAAGTGATTGAGAGATAACCCGGCCCGCGAAAGCCTTGGAGCGCTCATCGCGCATATCAGAGCTTGATCCTGCGGAAGACGAATTCGGGAATGGACTTGATGACGAACATGATCGCCCACCAGAAACCGGGCAGGTAGGCGACCGCGCGGCGGCCGTCGACTGCGCGCAGGATGCCCTTGGCGATCTGGTCGGGCTTGGCCCACAGCGCGCCCTTCTTGAATGCGGCGGTCATCGGCGTATCGACGAAGCCCGGCTTGATCGTGAGCACGTTGATGCCCTCCGGGCGCAGGCGCTGGCCGAGGCCGCTCAGGTAGGCGCTGACCGCGGCCTTGGCGCTGCCGTACAGGTAGTTGCTGGCGCGGCCCCGGTCGCCGGCGACCGAGGAGATCACCGCTAGCGTCGCACCCGCGCGCAGGCGCGGCACCAGCGCGGCGCACAGCGCGATCGTCGAGGTGCCGTTGGTGGCGAACTCGCGCATCGACAGGTCGACCGAGGCATCGCACGCAGTCTGGTCGGGCAGCGTGCCGTGGGCGATCAGCACCACATCCAAGCCGCCCAGCGCGGCCCATGCCGCGTCTAACGCCGCGGCATGGCCGGCGCTGTCGTTGACGTCGAGCACGCCGCAACTGGCCTTGCCGCCGCGCGCCGACAGGTCCGACGCGATCGCGTCCAGGCGTGCGGCCTGGCGGCCGACCAGATGGAGGGCCGCGCCGCGCGCGGCGTAGTGCCGGGCAGTGGCCTCGGCGATCGCCGAGGTGGCACCGATGATGAGGACGCGTTGCATGTTCACTCCGTGACCCGGCGCCAGAAGCCGGAAGAAAAGCGGGGATCGAGATAGCGGCTGAAGTCCTGCCAGCGGGCATAGGCGCGCTGGAACGAGGCGGCGGACATGCGCGCGTCCTTGGCAGGGTACAGAGCGCCGCCGGCGGCGTCGACGATGCGGTCCAGCCGCTCCAGCAGGCGCAGCACGTCGGCGCCGTCGTTGGGGAAGTCCAGCGCCAGCGTGGTGCCCGGGCGCGGGAAGGACAACATGCCGCGTGAGGGGGGGGCGCCGAATTCCTTCAGCACGGCCAGGAAGGAGCCGCTGCCGCTGCGGGCGATTTCCGCCAGCAGCGCATCCACGCCGTCGCGCGCGGTGGCCGGCGGCAGCACGCACTGGTACTGCAGGAAGCCACGCGGGCCGTACATGCGATTCCAGTGGCGGATGCCGTCCAGCGGATAGAAGAATGGCAGCAGGTGGCTCAGCCGGCGCTTGCTGCGCGCGGGCTGGCGCCAGTAGTACAGCGCGTTGAACGGCCGCAGCGACAGCTTGTTGACCAGCGAGACCGGCGGGGTCAGCGGCATTGCCAGCCCCTTGCCGGGCGAGGCCGGGCGTTCCTCGGGCAGGCCGGCGCAGTGATCGGCGCGGGTGAAATGGCCGCGGCCGCGGGCGCGGCCGCTGGCCAGGCAGTCGATCCAGGCAACGCTGTACTCGTGGCTGTCGGCCGAGGCCGCGGACAACGCGAAGAACTCGTCGAGCGAGCCGAAGCGGATGTTCTCCGTCTCCAGCGCGGGGCCCGGCACGCGGCGCAACTGGATCTCCGCCCAGGTGATCAGCCCGGTCAGGCCGAGTCCGCCGACCGTGGCCGCGAACCAGCCGTCGGCATCGGCGTCGGGCGTGCACAGGCGGCGGCTGCCGTCGCTGCGCAGCAGCTCGAAGGCGCGCACGTGATGGCCGAAGTTGCCGGTGCGGTGATGGTTCTTGCCGTGCACGTCGTTGGCGATGGCGCCGGCCACGGTGACGTAGCGGGTGCCCGGCGTCACCGGCAGGAACCAGCCCTGCGGCAGGACCAGATCGATGATCTCGGCGAGCGTGACCCCGGCCTCGCAGCACAGCCGGCCGGTCGCCGGGTCGAAGCCGATGAAGCGGTCCAGGCCGCGCGCGCACAGCAGGGTGCCGTCGGGATTGAGGCAACTGTCGCCGTAGCTGCGGCCGTTTCCGCGCGGCAGCGCGTTGCCGGCGAAGGCCGGCAGGGCCGCCGCCCGGTCGGCGATCGGCAGCAGCGTCTGCGTCGCGTGCGGATAGCGTCCCCAGGACTGCCCGGCATCGGCCATCAGATGGCGCTCAGCGCGAACAGCCCGCACAGCACCACGACCACCTGGCTGACCCGGTCGGTGGCGGCGAACACGATCGGGTCGTCGTGCATGTCGCCGCGGTGCGCCACGATCCAGACACGGCTGACCCAGTACAGCAGCACCGGGCAGATCAGCCACAGCAGCTTCGGATTGCGATACAGCTGCACGCTTTCCGGACTGTTGATGTAAAGCG
This sequence comes from Xanthomonas sp. SHU 199, assembly GCF_000364665.1. Classification (NCBI taxonomy): domain Bacteria; kingdom Pseudomonadati; phylum Pseudomonadota; class Gammaproteobacteria; order Lysobacterales; family Lysobacteraceae; genus Xanthomonas; species Xanthomonas sp. SHU 199. The sequence continues at coordinate 16,532 of NZ_AQOI01000036.1, read as the reverse complement.
CCATCACCAGCACCGCGATGTAGCCGGCCGCCGCGCCCATCGACTGCAGCAGCACCAGGTCTTCCACCGAATAGGCGCGCCCGCTGGCCTTGGTCTTGCCGCTGCCGAGCATCGCGTGCAGTTCGGTGTAGCGCTTGAGCAGCGCCAGCGAGAGGAAGATGAACATCGAGAACGCGAGCAGCCAGAACGACAGTTCCAGATCGATGGCCACTGCGCCGCCGATGATGCGCACGGTGTACAGCGCCGCCAGCAGCACCACGTCGATCATCACGATGCGCTTGAGCCGCAGCGAGTACGCCAGCGTCATCACGTAGTAGATCAGCAGGACCAGGGTGAAGTGCAGGTTGCAGGCCAGCGACAGCGCCAGTCCGGCCACGGTCAGCGCGGGGGCGGCGAACAGGCCCTGCAGCAGCGGCAGGCGGCCGGCGGCGAACGGCCGCTTGCGCTTGCGCGGATGCTGGCGATCGGGTGTGAGGTCGAGCAGGTCGTTGAGCACGTACACGCCGGAGGCGCACAGTCCGAACGCCACCATGGCGATCACCGACTGCAGCACCGACGGGCCGTCCAGGAAGCGGTGCGCGGTCAGCAGCGGCACGAACACCAGCAGGTTCTTCAGCCACTGGTGCAGGCGCAGCGCCTTGAGCCAGGCGCGGGCGCGCGGCGGCGCCGGCCAGTGCCCATGCACGGTGGTGCGCTGTGCGGCGGCCGTACGCAAGCCGTTGCCGTTGTTGACCACCCAGGCGCCGCCGGCCTTGTCCCACACGTGCAGGTCCACGCGGCCATTGCCGGCATAGTCGAAATTGCCTTCGCCGAACCGTTGCACCAGCACGTCGGCCTTGTTGCGGCCGGACAGGTTGCGCTGGCCGTCGCTGGCGATGACCTCTTCGAACAGGCCCAGGTGCGCGGCGATCGGCGCGACCAGCAACTGGTCGGAGGCGGTGCACAGCACGCGCGGGCGCTGCGACGTAGTGCGCAGCAGTTCCAGGACGTGCTCGTTGTAGGGCAGGGTCTCCGCCGGGAGGGTGACCCGCGCGGCCAGTTCGCGCTTCAGCGCGGCTTTGCCGCGCAGCAGCCACAGCGGCAGCATGAACACGTACAGCGGATTGCGCGCCAGCAGGGCCAGCAGGGACTCGTAGAGAATGTCCGAATTCAGCAGCGTACCGTCCAGATCCACGCAGAGCGCGCGCCCTGAAACAGCCGGGCGGTCGGCGGGAGAGCTGGGGGGGAGGGACATGCTGCGGCCTGGTGATGCATAGCGGGGCCGCGATTATACCTGGGAGCCGCCCTGGCCCCGCTCAGTCGGGTTGGCGCCGTTGCAGGAATTCGGTCGTGCCCATTGCCAGGGCACCCACGGCGACCGCGTACCAGAGCGTCACCAGCCGCGCGGCCACCGCGACCGCGATCGCATCGGCGGTCGCGACGCCCAACCGGTCCAGCATCAGCACGATCGCCAGTTCGGTGGTGCCGACCCCGCCTGGGACGAAGGACAGCGCGCCGATCAACATCGCCAGCGGGTAGATGCCGAACGCGACCAGCGGATCCAGCTCCAGGCCCAGGCCATTGCACAGCCCGACGAAGACCGCCGAGGTCAGGCCCCAGGCGCCGGCGCCCGCGATCAGGCTGCGCACCATCTGCGCGGTGCCCAGGCAGGCACGCAGTTCCATGGCGGCGAACACGGCGAACTGGACCGTCCTCCGTAGCCACCGCCCGGGCAGGCGTCGTCCCATGCCCTCCAGCCAGGCCAGCAGGGCCGGCCAGGCAGCGGCGCCGAACAACAGGGCGACGAAGCCCAGCACCACTGCGGCGAGGGTGCCCAGGGTGGGAAAGACCGGCGCGGCCAGCAGCGACAGTGCCAGGATCACCAGCAGATCGGAGGCGCGCTCGAAGACGAAGACCGCCAGCGTCCGCCCCGCCGGCACACCCATGCGGGCGAAATAGCGGATGCGCAGCAATTCCCCAGCCTTGCCGGGCGTGGCGGTCAAGGCGAAACCGGCCAAGTAGGCGGCCCAGCCAAGCCAGAACGACACTGCGTGGCCTTGCCGTTGCAGCAGCCAGCGCCAGCGCCAGAAGCGGAACAGGTAACTGGCCGAGACCGGCAGCACCGCCAGCGCCAGCAAGGGCCAGATCGCGCCTAGCCGGGCGAACGTGCCATTGCCGCGGTCGATCCACCACAGGGCGGCCAGGTAGCCGCCGCACAGCAGCACGACGAACAACGCCAGATGATCCGCACGGTGGCGCGGCGCGGGCACGCCGTCGGCGCCGTGCGGCATCATCCCCGGGTCTCGGCGACGGCTCAGCCCAGCGCCTTTTCCAGCTCCGGCAGCACCGTGAACAGGTCGCCGACCAGGCCGATGTCGGCGATCTCGAAGATCGGCGATTCCGGATCCTTGTTGATCGCGACGATGGTGCCGGCGTCCTTGATGCCGGTCAGATGCTGGATGGCACCGGAAATGCCGACCGCCACGTACAGTTCCGGCGCGATGATCTTGCCGGTCTGGCCCACCTGCAGCTCATTGGGCACGTAGCCGGCGTCGACCGCCGCGCGCGAGGCGCCGACCGCGGCGCCCAGCCTGTCGGCGAGCTGGTAGACGATCTGGAAGTTCTCCGCCGAACCGACACCGCGGCCGCCGGAGACCACGCGCTTGGCGCTCTGCAGGTCGGGGCGATCGGACTTGCCGGCGGCGAGGCCGACGAAGCGGGTGTGGCTCGGCAGCGCTGCGTCGACGCTGGCCGCTTCGACCGCCGCGCTGCCGCCCTGCGCCGCTTCCGGCCACGAGGCGCTGCGCACGGTGGCGACCACAATCTGGTCGGCCGGGGCCTGCACGCTGATGATGGCGTTGCCGGCGTAGATCGGGCGCTTGAACGCGTAGTCGCTGTCCACCGCCATCAGGTCGGAGATCTGGTTGACGCCGAGCAGGGCGGCCACCACCGGCATCAGGTCCTTGCCGAAGGTGGTGGAGGGGCCGAACACATGGGTGTAGCCCTTCGCCAGGGCGGCGATCTGCGGGCCCAGCACCTGCGCGATGGCGTGTTCGTTGGCGGGGTTGGCGACAGTGAGGACGCGGGCGACGCCGGCGATCTGCGCGGCCTGGGCGGCCACCGCGGCCGGATCGGACGCCAGCACCACGATGTCGATGGCCTCGGCCGACAGCGCCTGCGCGGCGCTGACGCACTTGGCGGTGGCGGCGTTGAGCTGCCCGTTAAGATGTTCGGCGACGACGAGGATCTTGGCCATTACAGCAACCCCTTCTGCTTGAGTGCGGCCACCAGTTCGGCGGCATCCTTGACCATCACGCCGCGGCTGCGCTTGGCCGGCGGGGCGTAGTGGGTGGTGGTGAGGCTGTCGTTGGCCTCCACACCCAGGTCGGCGAAGGCCAGCGTCTGCAGCGGCTTGCTCTTGGCCTTCATGATGTCCGGCAGCTTGATGAAGCGCGGCTCGTTCAGGCGCAGGTCGGTGGTGACCACCGCCGGCAGGTCCACTTCCAGGGTCTCCAGGCCGGCGTCGACCTCGCGGGTCACCGTCGCCTTGCCGTCGGCCACCACCAGCTTGCCGGCGAAGGTCGCCTGCGGCCGGCCCCACAGCGTGGCCAGCATCTGCCCGGTCTGGTTGGCGTCGTCGTCGATCGCCTGCTTGCCGAGGATCACCAGGTCCGGCTGCTCCTGCTCGACCAGCTTGAGCAGGGTGCGCGCGGCGGTCAGCGGCTGGATCGCCGCGTCGGCGACCACGTGGATGGCGCGGTTGGCGCCCATCGCCAGGCCGTTGCGCAGGTGCGCGGCGGCATCGGCCGGGGCGATGGTGGCCACCACCACCTCGCTGGCGATGCCGGCGTCGCGCAGGCGCAGCGCCTCTTCCAGGGCGATTTCGTCGAACGGGTTGGCGGAGAGCTTGACGCCCTCGGTGACCACGCCGGAGCCGTCCGGCTTGACCTGGATGCGGACGTTGTAGTCCACCACGCGCTTGTAGGCGACGAGGATTTTCATCGTGTACGAGATCCTTCAGCAGTGCGGGAAGGCCCGGCCGCGGCGGCTGGCACGGGGCAGTCGGAGGATTCTAACCGGGCGCGGGGGACCATGCGAGGGCGTATGGTGGGGCCGTCGACGGGGCGTGGTCGCCGCATGCGTCGACCACGACCGGTTCATACAAAGCGTATATCCTGCTCGGTTTGAATATAGGCGCCGACGGCGCCGAATCAGGAGAGACACACAGTGGCGACTTGGCTCGTAACCGGCGGTGCCGGTTTCATCGGCGGTAATTTCGTGCTCGAGGCGGTGGCGCGCGGCATCCGTGTGATCAACCTGGACGCGTTGACCTACGCCGGGAACCTGAACACGCTCGCGTCGCTGGACGGCAACCCGGACCATGTGTTCGTGCACGGGGATATCGGCGACCGCGATCTGGTGGGCCGCCTGCTCGCCGAGCACCAGCCCGACGCGGTGGTCAATTTCGCCGCCGAAAGCCACGTGGATCGCTCGATCGACGGGCCCGGCGCCTTCATCCAGACCAACGTGGTGGGGACCCTCGGCCTGCTGGAGTCGGTGCGCGATCACTGGAAGGCGCTGCCTGAAGACCGCCGCGATGCGTTCCGCTTCCTGCACGTGTCCACCGACGAGGTCTACGGCACGCTCGGCGAGACCGGCAAGTTCAGCGAAACCACGCCGTATGCGCCGAACTCACCGTACTCGGCGTCCAAGGCCGCGTCCGACCATCTGGTGCGCGCGTTCCACCATACCTACGGCTTGCCGGTGCTGACCACCAACTGCTCCAACAACTACGGCCCGTACCACTTCCCCGAGAAGCTCATCCCGCTGGTGATCGCCAAGGCGCTGGCCGGCGAGCCGCTGCCGGTGTACGGCGACGGCAAGCAGGTACGCGATTGGCTGTTCGTCGGCGACCACTGCGAGGCGATCCGCACCGTGCTGGCCAAGGGCAAGGTCGGCGAGACCTACAACGTCGGCGGCAATTCCGAGAAACAGAACATCGAGGTGGTGCAGGCGATCTGCGCGCTGCTGGACGCGCGGCGTCCGCGCGAGGACGGCAAGCCGCGCGCAAGCCAGATCACCTACGTCGCCGATCGGCCCGGCCACGACCGCCGCTACGCCATCGATGCGTCCAAGCTGAAGAACGAACTGGGCTGGGAGCCGCAGTACACCTTCGAACAGGGCATCGCGCTCACCGTGGACTGGTACCTGAGCCACCAGGACTGGGTGCAAGGCGTGCTCGACGGCAGCTATCGGCTGGAACGCATCGGCACCGCGGCATAACCCCAGTCCCTCGCAAGAATCCGCCCATGCGGGTGCGGACTTCACCAGGAAATACCTCATGACACAACGCAAGGGCATCATCCTCGCTGGCGGCTCCGGCACGCGGCTGTACCCGATCACCAAGGGCGTCAGCAAGCAGCTGCTGCCGGTGTACGACAAGCCGATGATCTACTACCCGCTCAGCGTGCTGATGCTGGCCGGGATCCGCGAGGTGCTGATCATCAACACCCCGCACGAGCAGGCGCTGTTCCAGGCACTGCTGGGCGATGGCGCACAGTGGGGCATGGACATCCAGTACGCGGTGCAGCCTAGCCCGGACGGGCTGGCCCAGGCCTACCTGATCGGCCGCGACTTCGTCGCCGGCAAGCCGAGCTGCCTGGTGCTGGGCGACAACATCTTCCACGGGCACGGCCTGACCGAGACCCTGCGCCGCGCCGATGCGCGCCAGCATGGCGCGACCGTGTTCGGCTACTGGGTCAACGACCCCGAGCGCTACGGCGTGGCCGAGTTCGATGCCTCCGGCAAGGTCATCGATATCGAGGAAAAGCCGGTCAAGCCGCGTTCCAACTATGCGGTCACCGGTCTGTATTTCTACGATGGCCAGGCCAGCGGCTATGCGGCGGAACTGAGGCCGTCGGCGCGCGGCGAACTGGAGATCACCGATCTCAACCGCCGCTACCTTGAGGCCGGCGAGCTGCACCTGGAAGCGCTGGGTCGCGGCTATGCCTGGCTGGACACCGGCACCCACCAGTCGCTGCACGAGGCCTCCAATTTCATCGAGACCATCCAGTCGCGGCAGGGCCTGCAGGTGTGCTGCCCGGAAGAGATCGCCTTCGGGCAGGGATGGATCGACGCGGCGCAGCTGGAGAAACTTGCCGCTCCGCTGCGCAAGAACGCCTATGGCACCTACCTGCATGAACTGGCTGTACGAGGATCCGTTCCGTGAAAGTGATTGAAACCAATCTGCCTGGCTGCGTGGTGATCGAGCCGGCAGTGTTCGGCGACGCGCGTGGCTATTTCTTCGAGACCTGGAACGCCGAGCGCTTCGGTGAGCATGGCTTGCCGACCAAGTTCGTGCAGAGCAACGTCTCCACCTCGGCCAAGGGCGTGCTGCGCGGCCTGCACTATCAGTGGCCGCGGCCGCAGGGCAAGCTGGTCAGCGTGCTGGAAGGCGAGGTGTACGACGTCGCCGTCGACATCCGCCACGGCTCGCCGCACTTCGGTCGCTGGGCCGCGGTGGTGCTGAGCGCGGAGAACAAGAAGCAGTTCTGGATTCCGGAAGGCTTCGCCCACGGGTTTGCCGTGCTGTCGGAGCGGGCGGTGTTCAGCTATCTGTGCACCGACGTGTACGTCAAGGAAGCCGACGCCGGCGTGCGCTGGGACGATGCCGCGATCGGCGTGGACTGGCCGATCTCCGAGCCGGTGCTGTCGGGCAAGGACGCGGTTGCGCCGTTCCTGGCCGACATCCCGGTCGAGCGCCTGCCGGTCTACCAGCCATGAGCGTGCTGGTCTTCGGCGGCAACGGCCAGGTCGGGCAGGAACTGCTGCGGGCGCTGGCCAGGCAGGGGTCGGTGGTCGCGACCACGCGCAGCGGCCAGTTGCCGAACGGCAGCGCCTGCGAGCGCGCCGATTTCGATCAGCCGCAGACCCTGGGCGAACTGCTGGGCCGGCTGCGGCCGACGGCGGTGGTCAACGCCGCGGCCTACACCGCGGTCGATCGCGCCGAGCAGGACGCGGAGGCGGCGCATCGCGCCAATGCCGAGTCGCCGGCGGCGATCGCCGCTTGGTGCGCGGTGCAGGGTGTGCCGCTGGTGCATTACTCCACCGATTACGTGTTCGACGGGCAGGGCACGCAACCCTATCCCGAAGATGCGCCCACCGCGCCGCTGGGCGTGTACGGCGCTACCAAGCTGGCCGGCGAGCAGGCGATCCGCGCGTCCGGTGCGCAGCACCTGATCTTCCGCACCGCCTGGGTGTACGCCGCGCACGGGAACAATTTCCTGCGCACCATGCTGCGTGTTGGTGCCGACCGCGACGAACTGCGGGTGGTCGCCGACCAAGTTGGCACACCGACGCCAGCGGCGCTGATCTCCGATGTCACCGCGCGCGTGCTGGCGCAGCGCACGGCGCTGCCGTCCGGGACCTGGCATCTGACCGCGGCCGGCGAGACCACCTGGCACGGTTTCGCCGAGGCGATCTTCGCCGAGGCGGTGGCTGCGGGCCTGTTGCCGCGCGCGCCGCGGGTGCTGCCGATCACCACCGCGGAGTATCCGACCCCGGCCAAGCGCCCGGCATATTCGCGCCTGGACGTGTCGCGCCTGCAGCGCGATTTCGCGCTGGAACTGCCGCAGTGGCGCGATGGTCTGCGCCAGGTGATCGGCGAGCTCGCCGCGGCAGCGTCGGCCGCCTGAGACGGCGCGCACTACAAAACAGCATCGATGAAAAGCAAAGAGCCGGGCAGTGCCCGGCTCTTTGCGTTTGCGGCGGATGCCGGACTCAGGTGCGCCCGTAGGTGTCCTCGAAGCGCACGATGTCGTCTTCGCCGAGATAGCTGCCCGACTGCACCTCGATCAGCTCCAGCGGCAGCTTGCCGGGGTTCTTCAGGCGGTGGGTCACGCCGAGCGGAATGTAGGTGCTCTGGTTCTCGGTGAGCAGCAGCACCTCGTCGCCGCGGGTGACCTCGGCGGTGCCGCTGACCACGATCCAGTGTTCGGCGCGGTGGTGATGCATCTGCAGGCTCAGCGTGGCGCCGGGCTTGACCGTGATGCGCTTGACCTGGAAACGCTGGCCGTTGTCGATCGAATCGTAGGCGCCCCACGGGCGGTACACCTTGCGGTGCCAGGTGGCCTCGGAACGCCCATCGGCCTTGATCCTGCCGACGATGTCCTTCACTTCCTGGATGCGCTCGCGATGGCCGACCAGCACCGCGTCGTCGGTCTCCACCACCACCACGTCCTGCAGGCCCACCATTGCGATCAGGCGCGAGCCATAGGCGTAGGTGTTGCGGCAATCGATCTCGATGACGTCGCCGTGGTGGGCGTTGCCGTTGACGTCCTGCGGCGACACGTCCAGCAGCGCCGACCACGACCCGACATCGCTCCACTTCGCGTCCAGCGGCACCACTACCGCGTCGGCGGTCTTCTCCATCACGGCGTAGTCGATGGAGTCGGAGGGGCTGGCGGCGAAGGCGTCCTTGTCCAGGCGGGTGAAGTCGGCGTCGCGCTTGGCCGACTGCCAGGCCTTGGTGCAGGCATCGGCGATGGCGGGCTGGAACTTGCGCAGTTCTTCCAGATAGCGCGAAGCGCGGAACAGGAACATGCCGCTGTTCCAGTAGTACTCGCCGGAGGCCAGGTAGCTTTTCGCGGTCGCCAGGTCGGGCTTTTCGACGAAGCGCTCGACCGCGTGCGCGCCGTCGCCGGCGGCGGCCTTGATGTAGCCGTAGCCGGTTTCCGGTGCGGTCGGCTTGATGCCGAACGTCACCAGCTTGCCTTGCTCGGCCGCGACGGCGGCCACGCGCACCGCGGCCTGGAAAGCGGCTTCGTCGCCGATCACATGGTCGGAGGGCAGGACCAGCAACAGCGGGTCGGCGCCATCGCGCGCGGCCTCCAGCGCCGCCACGGCGATCGCCGGCGCGGTGTTGCGGCCCTTGGGTTCGAGCAGGATCGCATGGGGCTTCACGCCGATCTGCTGCAACTGCTCGGCCGCCACAAAGCGGTGTTCCTCGTTGGCGACCACGATGGGTGCATGCGCCGCGACCGGGGCCGCGCGTTGCCAGGTGGCCTGCAGCATGCTCTGTTCGCCGACCAGCGGCAGAAACTGCTTCGGATACGACTCGCGCGACAACGGCCACAGGCGCGTGCCGGAGCCGCCGGACAGGATGATGGGAAGGACGTCGCTCATGGGCGATGGAACTCCATAGTGCGTCTAGGGGGAGGGTGGTGGGATCAGCCGCGCAGCAGCTCGGAGATCTCCTGGGTGCGCTGCTCCAGCAGCGCTGCGTCGCCGCGGGTTTCCACGTTCAGGCGCAGCAGCGGTTCGGTGTTGGAACTGCGCAGGTTGAAACGCCAGTCGGCGAATTCGGCGCTGACGCCGTCGGTGTAGTCCAGCGTCGGCGCATGCGAGGCGAAGTGCTCCATCACCCGCGCCACCGCGGCCTTGGCGTCGGCGACCTTGAAGTTGATCTCGCCGCTGCACGGGAACTTCTGCATGCGCGCCTCGACCAGGTCGGCCAGCGAGCGGCCGGACTGCGACACCAGCTCGGCGATCAGCAGCCACGGGATCATGCCGGAGTCGGCGTAGGCGAATTCGCGGAAATAGTGGTGCGCGCTCATCTCGCCGCCGTACACGGCGTTTTCGCTGCGCATCTTCTCCTTGATGAAGGCATGGCCGCTCTTGCAAAGCACCGGGATGCCGCCGGCTTCCTCGACCTGTTCGATGGTGTTCCAGGTCAGGCGCGGGTCGTGCACGACCTTGCCGCCCGGCTGCTTGGCCAGGATCGCCTGCGCCAGCAGGCCCACCAGGTAGTAGCCCTCGATGAAGCGGCCGTCGGCGTCGAAGAAGAAGCAGCGGTCGAAGTCGCCGTCCCAGGCGATGCCGAAGTCGGCGCCGTGCTGCTTGACCGCGTTGGCGGTGGCGGCACGGTTCTCCGGCAGCAGCGGGTTGGGAATGCCGTTGGGGAAGTGGCCGTCCGGCTCGTGGAAGACGCGCACGAACTCGAACGGCAAGTGCGGCGCGAGCAGGTCGACGATGGCGCCGGCGCCGCCGTTGCCGGCATTGACCACCAGCTTCAGCGGCTTGAGCGTGGCGCGGTCGACATAGCTGAGCAGGTGCTCGATGTAGGCGCTCTTGTCGGGACGGTGATGCTCGGCAGCGGTCGGCGCGGCGGCCGGCGCGGTGTCGGCGGCGACGGTGTCGCGGATCGCGAACAGGCCGGTATCGGAGCTGATCGGGCGCGCGTTCTCGCGCACCAGCTTCATGCCGTTGTAGTCCATCGGGTTGTGGCTGGCGGTGACCATCACGCCGCCGGCGGCCTGCAGGTGGTCGGTCTGGAAATACACTTCCTCGGTGCCGCACAGGCCGATGTCGATGACCTCGCGGCCGCTGGCGCGCAGGCCCGCCGACAGCGCGTCCTGCAGCCCCTGGCTGGCCAGGCGCACGTCGTGGCCGACCACCACCGGGCCGCTACCCAATTGCCCCGCCAGCGCCACGCCGATGCGGCGGGCCAAGTCCTCGTTCAGTTCGTCGGGTACGCGACCGCGGATGTCGTAGGCCTTGAATGCGGGAAGCGACATGGAAGAGGGTCCTAGTTGGGGGAAGCCGGAGTGTAACGTTACGGCGCTTAATCGGTCGTTGCGGCGGTGCGGCGGGGGTCGCAGTCCCCAAGCGGCTAAACTAGCTGTCTACATTCCAATGCGGAGCTGGCGAATGGGCGACACCTCTACCCCTGCGGGCGGGCGGCGCGGCAAGCTTTTCCCCGATGCGGCCACGGCGCTGGCCGATGTGGTGGCGGACGGACAGACCCTGGCGGTCGGCGGGTTCGGCCTGTGCGGTATTCCCGAGGCCTTGATCGCGGCCTTGCGCGACAGCGGCGTCGGCGGCCTCACGGTGATCTCCAACAATGCCGGCGTCGATGGCTTCGGCCTGGGCCAGCTGCTGGCGACGCGGCAGATCCGCAAGATGATTTCGTCCTACGTCGGCGAGAACAAGGAGTTCGAGCGCCAGTACCTGGCCGGCGAACTGGAACTGGAGTTCAACCCGCAGGGCACCCTGGCCGAGCGCCTGCGCGCTGGTGGTGCCGGCATCCCCGCGTTCTTCACCGCCACCGGCTACGGCACGGTGGTGGCCGAGGGCAAGGAGACCCGCGAGTTCGACGGCAAGCACTACGTGCTGGAGACCGCGTTGCGCGCCGACGTGGCCCTGGTCAAGGCATGGAAGGCCGATGCCGCCGGCAACCTGGTGTTCCGCAAGACCGCGCGCAACTTCAACCCGGCCTGCGCGATGGCCGGCAAGCTCTGCATCGCCGAGGTCGAGGACGTCGTGGAGACCGGCAGCCTGGATCCGGACCAGGTGCACCTGCCCGGGATCTACGTCGACCGCATCGTGCACAACCCGCATCCCGAAAAACGCATCGAACAGCGCACCCTGCGCCAGAAGGACGCCTGACATGGCCTGGACCCGCGACGACATGGCGCAGCGCGCCGCCCGCGAACTCACCGACGGCGCTTACGTGAACCTGGGCATCGGCCTGCCGACCCTGGTCGCCAACCACATTCCCGAGGGCGTGGACGTGTGGCTGCAATCGGAGAACGGCCTGCTCGGCATCGGCCCGTTTCCCAGCGAGGACGAGGTCGACGCCGACCTGATCAACGCCGGCAAGCAGACCGTCACCGCCCGCGCCGGCGCCAGCTACTTCGGCAGCCACGATTCCTTCGCGATGATCCGCGGTGGTCATATCGATCTGGCCATCCTCGGCGCGATGCAAGTGAGCGAGAAGGGCGACCTGGCCAACTGGATGGTGCCCGGCAAGATGGTCAAGGGCATGGGCGGGGCGATGGACCTGGTGGCCGGGGTCAAGCGCGTGGTCGTGCTGATGGAACACGTGGCCAAGGACGGCAGCCACAAGATCCTGCCGGCCTGCGACCTGCCGCTGACCGGCGTCGGCGTAGTCGACCGCATCATCACCGACCTGGCCGTGTTCGACGTCACCGACAGCGGCCTGGTGCTGGTGGAAACCGCCGAGGGCGTGGACGAGGCCGAACTGGTCGCCAAGACCGGCGTGCCGTTTTCGATCCGGGCCGGGTGATCTAGCCTCTGCGTGCGTATTTGTAGGGGCCGGCATGCGCGTGCTCGGCCCCCACGAGGGAGGCGGCACTGGTCAGCGCAAAGCCCCGATCCACTGTGCAGAGGCCGAACAGGCGCTCGATGGCATGCGCCAAGGTGCCATCGACCTGTCCCGCCTCTTTCTCGAATTCGCCAGCTTGCAGGTGGCAGTCCAAAATGGGCTGAATCGCCTGCAGGCGCACCCAGAACATGCTGCCGCCGGCAAAGACCGCAGTCTCGATGTCCGGTTGCGCCAGACCCATGCGCGTGGCCAGGGCGCGCACGGCCTGCTCGTTTGCGCCCCAGTAGAAGCTCAGGGGCTGGAGATGCCCTTCCGGGGCCACCAGGCCGAGATCCGGACGCTGCTGGAAGGCCTCCACGATCGCCTTGACCCGGTCGCGGTCGAGGAGGCTGCCCACCATTTCGCGCCGCCATTGATCACCGTCCTGGCGATGCACCGAGCGTTTGGTGTGCAGCTTCAGCACCACTGATACGCCGGCATCGAGCAGGCGATCGGCGATCCGCAGGAACGGCAGGATGTCGCGGCCATGGTTGTCGTGGACCACGACCTCGGCCTCCATCCCCTGTTGTTTGAGGGCGAGGTTGACGCCGGCGAGGTTGCGTTCCGTCGTCGTCACGATGAGCTGGTGGTCGAACGCCGCCTCGCGCAGCTGCGCCAGCAATTCTTCCAGAACATCGACATACCAGGCATGGATGACGACGTGCGGGCGTTCGTTTGCGGGGCGCTTTGGTTGCAATGCGCGGCGAGTCGCTTCCAGCCATGCGTGGCCCAGGCGCGCATCCGGTTCCAGGACGGCACCTTCGGCCCATTCGTTCCAGGCATTGACGAATACCATGCGCTGCGCAGTCGGAACGGGCGCAAGCCGCTCATGGATGGTCTGCGACAGCCATGTCCCGTAGCCGCGCGGGGAGGCATGGAGATACACGCGGCCCTTGCCGGAGCGGCGGGGCTCGTTATCCCAGCCGGGATTGACGCAGGGATAGAGCGGATAGTCCTGCAACGGCCTGGCTGCCATCTCGGTCGCCAGGACGCGCCAGTCCAGCACCTCCCCGGCAAAATCCGGATTGATCAACAACTGTGCGCCAGCCACCGAGGGCGGCGCACTCATATTGGGCGGAAACTCCACGGCAGCATCAAAGCCGATATCGCGCGGATCGGGACGCTCGAACCCCTGGACGTACGCAAGATGGATCTCGCCGATCCCGTTGGCTGCGCACCACGCGCGCCAGCGCGACGCCGTGGCCTTCGGGTCCGGCATCAGATTGGGACGATAGACCAGCACCAGCGGCTTGCCGTCGATGCGCAAGTAGCGAGGGTCGGCGAGATAGGTGGCCAAGTGCGCGATGAAGGCCAGATCGTCTGCGTCGCTGTGTTGCTGCTCGATCAGGATGTCGGTATTGCGGCCGTCCCACCGGCGCGCCCAGTTCTCGTTGGCCCAGCACAGGCAGTAGGGCAGGGAAATGGTCGTGTCATCGCGCCAGTTGCGGATGGGGTCCTCGAGCAGGGTCGTTCCTGCGAACCAATAAAAATAGAAACAGAAGGCGCCGATCCCGTACTCGGAGGCGAGTTGCGCCTGCTGCCGCATCACCTCGCGGTCGCGCAGATTGTAGAACCCAAGATCAGCCGGGATCCGTGGCTGCATGTGTCCATAGAACTGCGGCAGGGCGCGGCTGACGTTGCGCCACTCGGTGAAGCCCTTGCCCCACCATGCATCGTTCTCCGGAATCGCATGGAACTGCGGGAGATAGAACGCGACCAGGGTTGCCGGCAGCGGCGACGGCAGCACGCCCTTCTGGTAAGGCACATGACCGATCGCCGCTTCATCGGCGCGATGCAGAGGGCGCAGGGCCATGCTCCCGACGCTCGCGACGCGCCCTCTGGGCGCCTCTGGCACCCAGTTCGCGTATCTATCGAGAAACCAGTTGCGCCATCGGTCGCGGAGTCCTTCGGAGATTGGCATCGCACGAAAGGCGATACGCAACACGCGGTACATGCCCGCCCGCAGGCGTGCCGGCACGGAGTCGCTCATCCGGTGACCGCTCACAGGTTCTGGTAATTCGGCCCGGAGCCGCCTTCCGGCGTCACCCAGTCGATGATCGCGTAGGGATCCTTGATGTCGCAGGTCTTGCAGTGCACGCAGTTGGCGGCGTTGATCTGCAGGCGCTTGCCGGCCGCGTCGTCGACGATCTCGTACACCGCCGCCGGGCAGAAGCGCGTGCAGGGATTGCCGTATTCCTCGGTGCAGCGGGTCACGCAGATCTGCGGATCCAGCACGTGCAGGTGCACCGGCTGGTCCTCGTCGTGCTCGGTGGCGGCGAAGTACACGCCCTGCAGGCGGTCGCGCGGCGCCAGCTCGCGCTGCACGTAGTCGCGCTTGGGTTGCTCGTGCTCGCCCAGCCGGTCCAGGCTCTTCCAGTCGGCGCCGACCTTCAGCGTCCACGGCGAGGCGCCCTTGACCAGGGTCTCCCAGGCGCCGTTGAGCAAGCCGAACCACAGCCCCTTCTTGAAGCCGGGCTTGATGTTGCGCACCTGGCGGAGCTCGGCCATCACTTCCGAATTGCGCAGGCGCGCGTCGAAGCCGGCCGGGTCCAGCGCGGCACCGGCGGCGAGGTGTTCGGCGGCGAGCATGCCGCTGCGGATCGCCTGGTGGGTACCCTTGATCTTGGGCACGTTGAGCAGGCCGGCGGTGTCGCCGATCAGCAGCGCGCCGGGCATCTCCACCTTCGGCAGCGACTGCCAGCCGCCGCTGGCGATGGCGCGCGCACCCGCCGAGAGGATGGTGCCGCCGTCCAGCAGCGACTTCATCATCGGGTGGTTCTTCCATTGCTGGAAGGCTTCCCACGGGCGGTATTCGGGATCGTGGTAGTCCAGGCCGCTGACGTAGCCCAGCGCCACCTGGTTGTTCTCCAGGTGATACAGGAAGCTGCCGCCATAGGTCTTGCTGTCGGCCGGCCAACCGAGGGTGTGCACGATCTTGCCGGGGCTGACGCGGCCTTCGGGCAACTGCCACAGCTCCTTGATGCCGATCGAGAAGGCCTGCGGATCGTGCCCGGCGTCGAGCGCGAAGCGCGCGATCAGGCGCTTGGTCAGATGCCCGCGCGCGCCTTCTGCCAGCACCGTGACCTTGGCGCGGATGTCGATGCCGGCGGTGTAGCCGGGCTTGTGCGATCCGTCCTTGGCCACGCCCATGTCGCCGATGCGCACGCCCAGCACCGTGCCGTCCTCGGCGTGCAGGGTCTCGGCGGCGGCGAAGCCCGGGTAGATCTCCACGCCCAGCGCCTCGGCCTGCGGCGCCAGCCAGGCGCACATCGCGCCGAGGCTGACGATGAAGTTGCCGTGGTTGCGCATGCCCGGCGGCACCATCGGGAACTTGTGCCCGCCGTCCTTGCTCAGGTACCAGAACTCGTCCTCGGCCGCCGGCACGCAGATCGGCGGCGGGTTGTCGCGCCAGCCCGGCAGCAGTGCGTCCAGCGGCGCCGGTTCGATCACCGCGCCGGACAGGATATGCGCGCCGATGGTGCTGGCCTTCTCGATCACGCAGACCGAGATGTCGGGGTTGAGCTGCTTGAGCCGGATCGCGAACGCCAACCCGGCCGGGCCTGCGCCGACGGTGACGACGTCGTATTCCATGACGTCGCGCTCCACTGGCTCCGGCGCGTTGGCGCCGCCCTCGGTTCCCGTCATCTGCTCCGCTCCCGTTGGCTCGTTCTGGCTGCCCGCATTTTCAGGGTTTGCGCGTGAAGGGGCAAATTCCGCACGCTGGCGTATGGTGGCCGCCGGCATGCTAGCGTGGCGCGATGGAACTGGACCTGCCCGGCGCCGATCTGCGCTGGTATCCCGAGTGGCTGGACCCGGCCGTGGCGGCGGCACTGTGCGCGCAGTTGCTGCAGGACGTGCCGTGGGAGGTGCACCGCATCCGCCTGTTCGGCAAGCTGGTCGATTCGCCGCGGCTGAGCTGCTGGATCGGCGACGCCGACGCCAGCTACCGTTATTCCGGCACCCGCTTCGCGCCGCATCCGTGGCCAGAGGCGCTGCTGCCGCTGCGCGCGCGCTTGGCGGCCGAGACCGGAGTGGCGTTCAACAGCGTGCTCGCCAACCGCTACCGCGACGGCCGCGACGCCATGGGCTGGCACAGCGACGACGAGCGCGAACTCGGCCCGACGCCGGTGATCGCCTCGCTGAGCCTGGGTGCGACGCGTCGCTTCGTGCTGCGCCATCGTCAGGAGCCAGCACTGCGCCGGGCGCTGGAACTGACCTCCGGCGGTCTGCTGCTGATGGCGGGCGAGACCCAACGCTTGTACCGGCATGCGCTGCCGCGTACGGCCAAGCCGGTGGGGGAGCGGATCAATCTGACCTTCCGCAGGATCGTGTGATGGCGCCTCCCTTCTCACGCCGGGACCACGGCCCCCTTTTTGGGGGAAGGTGCCCC